>JAJZSH010000025.1:0-10558 GCA_021822005.1 Deltaproteobacteria bacterium
TCTTCAAGCTGGATCTTCGGTTCCGGTCCCAGCAGGTCCATGTTGGTCTGCCAGTATTCGGCAACGGTCCGGGTGTATCCCCAGTAGCCGTGGAACTTGAAGCCGTACACCCTGCGCTGGGTCGCCATGATCCGGGGCAGGATGTCCCGGCCGAACTCGAAGGACTCGTCTTCCCGGGCGTTGGTCTCCAGCACCTCATAGAGCACCGAGGGCCTGAAGCAGTACACGGTGAGCGAGGCCCAGTTGAATCTGGGGTTGGCCGGTTTCTCCTGGTACTGGTGGATGCGGCCGCCGCGCTCGCCGTCCTCGTCGTCGATTTCCGCCACCCCGAACCGGCTGGCCTCGGCCATGGGCACCTGCAGACAGGCGATGGTCAGGTCGGCGTCCTTGTCCCGATGGTACTGAAGGATCTCCCGGTAATCCATCTGGTAGACATGGTCCCCGGAGAGCACCAGGATGGTCTCCGGGTCGTGGTACTGGACAAAATCGAGATTCTGATGGATGGCGTCGGCCGAGCCCCGGTACCAGCTGCTCTGGCCCGAGCCCTGGGAGGGAGGGAGGATGGAAACCCCGCGATAACGGCCGGTCATGTCCCAGGCCGCTCCTACCCCGATATGGCTGATCAGGGAAAAACTCCGGTACTGACTGAGGATGGCGACCCGCTCCAGGCCGGAGTGCATGAGATTGCTCAGGGCAAAATCGATCATCCTGGCAAAGCCGCCAAAGGGGACCGCCGACTTGGGCCGGTAGGCGGTGAGCACGTTCAGTTCGTCAACGCGCCCCCCGGCAAGGATCATGGCCAGAACCCTGGGTTTCAGTTTCATGGATTTCCTGAGAGGAGAGGGAAATTTCTGCTTCGCTTCCTGGTTGCAAGACCATTATGGAAAGGGTTGCGTCAAAAAGCAAGCACAGGAAGGGGGAAGGGAGGAAAAAGATTTTCAGAAGGTTGACAGCGTTGCAAGAGTCGTCACCCCGGTGAAAACCGGGGCCAGACTTTCCGCAGTTGTCCAGAAACACTGGATTCCGGCCTTCGCCGGAATGACGGGATGTCACGATTTTTGACTTTTTTGTGCTCGCTTACAGGTTACTGCAGGTGTTTGGTGGTGAGACGCATCAGGGTCCTGGTGGAAAAATCCTGCATCTCCGCAGGCAGATTCCTAAGCGGCACCTCGGCCCTGGCCGCTTCCCGGTGCCCGCCCGCCGAGCCGATCGCCTGAAACATCTTCTCCGCCAGCCGTCCGGCATTTTTCTTGTAGCCGTCACAGCGGAAGATGACCACCAGCTTGTCGTTATGCAGGCCGGAAACAAAAACCCAGGCGACATCGTGGACCTGGTTCAGAAAGTCGGCGATGAGCACCAGCATATCCGGGCTGGAGACCCGGCCAAGATGGGCATACAGCCGCTGCTTGCTCACCTTCATCTCGTTGAGGGCGGTCTTGAAATAATTCAGCTCGGAACGCCGGAAGGAGGAAAGCTCGATCTTGCGGACCAGATTCTGGTTGGCGATATTGAAGAGATAGCGGAAGGAAATGGCGTCCGCCAGGGTGGCCTTTTTTTCAAAATTCCGGGTATCCACCTTGATCGCGTAAAAAAGGGCGGTGGCCAGAGCCACCGAGGGCTTCAGGCCGGCAGCCCGCAGGTACTCGACGAGCATGGAGGCGGTGGCGCCGAAATCCTTGCGGATATCGACAAAGGGAGCCACCCAGCCCTTGGTGGCAGGATGGTGGTCAATGACCACATCAAAGGGAATATTCTCGAAACAGGGCAGATGGCTGGGCTGGGAATCCAGCATCACCTTCTTGGTGAAATTCTCGAGCTTGACCGTATGCAGACGTTCCATGGGGATTTTCAGCAGATCCACCATGACCACGTTGTTGAGCCGCCTGATTTCATTGGGATAGGCGATGGTGACGCTTTTCACCCGGTAGCGGAGCAACCGCTTCACCGCCATGGCGCTGGCAATGGCGTCCGGGTCGGCATTGATGACCACCAGAACCTGGTCCTCTCTGCCAAAAAGCCCGCACAACTCGAGCAGACGTTCCCTGGCGGTCTTCTTTTTATTGGACACCGGTTTTTTGGGAACTTCAAGACTTCCGTTCTCGCTCACACCATCATCCCCGCCGTCCATGAAAACCAGGCCGAAAACCGGCCTCCTTGCTCCCTGCTTCACCAGACAACCGGTAAACGTAGCAGCACCGCACCTGCTTTGGCATCGGCCTGCTTGCATAGACGGGCTATAGCGCGCAGCCCTCTTTCGCGCATCTGCAGCAGCAGCGAAGCGGCGCTGCTGAACGTTTACACTTCAGAGATTGAGCCACGTTTTTCCGTTCCTGGTGAACCATTACGACAACCGATGCCCTATACCACATGCCGGGAAAAATTTCAAAGGTTTGCCCTTCGGGGATCTATTCCCCGTCAAAGAACGGAACCGAGGGGAACAATGCATGATCGGTGTGGGGAATAAAGCGGGAACCGGAGAAACGAAGCATGAACTCCTGGTTGACATTCAACTCGATGTAAGTGATTTTTCTGACCAGCTCCAGGCTGCGCTCCCGCGCCTGACTTTCGAGAAGGATCCGCTGGGCGCCGATCAGGGAGCTGTTGCCCACGGGCTCATAGGTGGCAAGGGGCAGGTCGGGCAGCATCCCCAGGACAATGGCCTGCCTGGGCGAGATATGCCGGCCAAAGGCCCCGGCCACATAGATGCGGCGCAGGTCGGCAAAGGCGACCCCCACCTGGTTGGTCAGGGTGGTGAGGATGGCGTACATGGCCGCCTTGGAGCGCATGAGCGCGTCCAGATCCACCTGCCCCAGAACCACCGGCCGGCCATCCGCCGAATCCTTGCCCGGCGCCACCACGAACTGCCAGCCTTCGCTTCCCTGAATCAGGCGCTCTCCGGCAGCCTGGGGCCGGAACTTGCCCCGGATATCGATCTGCCGGGTCAGATACAGCTCCGCCACCAGATCAATGAGTCCGGAGCCGCAGAGCCCTTTGGGCTTGCCATTGCCGATGGTTTCATAGCGGATCTCCCCGGTGGCCGGATCGATGTGCACATGCTCGATGGCGCCGGGGCCCGCCCGCATGCCCATCCGGGCCACGCCGCCCTCCAGGGCCGGACCTGCCGCCCCGGCGCAGGCGATGAGCCATTCCCGGTTGCCGACAATCACCTCGGCATTGGTGCCCACGTCAATGAGCATGCAGGTCTCCGCCTGCTGGTCAAGTCCGCTGGCCAGCACCCCGGAGATCAGATCCCCGCCGAAATAGCTGCCCACGCTGGGCAGAAGCCAGACCGGCGCGGCCGGGTGGATGGCCAGCTTGAGTTCTCCGGCCAGACAGGGGTCCGGGGCGTTGACCATGGGGATATATGGCTCGCGGCAGAGATGGTAGGGATTGATCTTAAGAAAGAAATGGACCATGCTGGTGTTGCCGGACACCGAAAGCGCCCGGATCGCAGTCACCGCCAGGCCGGAAATCCTGGCAAGCTCCGCGGCCAGCTCATTGACCGAGTCGATTATCGCCCGGTGCAGCTCTGCCAGCCCCTCGTCCTTGGCGGCATGATGGATTCGGGTGAGGATATCGGCCCCGTAACGGATCTGGCCGTTTTCCAGGTCGGCCCTGGCCAGAGTTGCACCGGTATTCAGGTCAAGCAGGGTTGCTTCGAGATGGGTGGTCCCCAGGTCAAGAGCCATCCCGGCAAGAACCGGGGGTGGCTGGGGGAGGAAATCAACCAGAACCGGACCGCCCGCCATCCCATTGACAATGGCGGCGCCTTTGAAGCCTGCGGCGCGGAACCGCCCGGCCACCTTGCTCAGCCGATGATAGGGCACCACCGGCATGGCCCCGGCCAACCGCGGGGCAAGAGCCTTTTTCAACCGGTCGAGATCGCCGGTGTTGTCGCCAAGACTGGGAAGGGGCGCGGCAACCGCAATGGCGCGCACCAGAGGGTTCAGCATAATCGGGCAACTCCGCAATGATTCTCCATGGGCAACTGCATCCTGCCCGATATACTATGTCGCCTGCGGGGAAAAGTCCCTAAAAAAATGTGCCGGCCCCGCTCTGACAGCGACGAACTTGACGTTGAGGGTGACCAATGGTAAAGAGCCATAAAGGCGTTACGCCGTAACAAGGAATACTAAAAAAACATGCCGTTATTGCTCTACACCTATATCGCCACCGAGATTCTGGCCCCGTTCTTCGCCAGCTTTCTCATCATCAACGCCATCCTCTTTCTGGGCAGGCTTGTCCCCCTGCTCAACGTAATCTTCGATTTCGGCGTCTCCACCGGTGATTTCCTGCGCCTCTGCGCCTACATGCTGCCCAAGCTGATGATGTTTTCCATTCCCATGGCCAGCATGACCGCGGTCATTGTCGCCGTAACCAGGATGGTGAACGATAACGAGATCATGGCCCTGAAGGCCACCGGCATCGGCCTGGTCCGCCTGCTGCCCCCGGTGATCGTCATCGCCCTGTCCACTTCCCTGCTCACCTATTTTTCCGCAGTCACCCTGATCCCCCAGGGCACGCTTGCCATGAAAACGCTTTTTTTGCAGATGGCCGAGGAAAAAATCGACAAGGGCGTCCAGGCCGGGCAGTTCAGCGAAGGACTCGCCAATGTTGTGCTGTATATCGATGCGATGGATCAGCAAACCCGGCAATGGCAGGGCGTGTATGTCTCTGACATGCGGCACGGCGACACGCCTCTTACCATTGTCGCCAAAACGGGCAGCCTTGCCGCCCAGCCCGAGAACATGCTGATCACTCTCACCCTGGCGGACGGCACCCTGCACCGCGCCAGCGGGAATATCACCCAGACCATCCGCTTTGACCGCTACCAGATCAACCTGCCCATCAAGGCCCCCACGGAAATCGCCGGCACCTCCGTTACCGAGGTCGGGAAAAACGGCCTGAGCCAGAAGCAGCTGCTGGAACAGGTGGCAAGCCATGGCCCGAAAAGCGCCACCGGACTGACCATGCTCATCGAGTACCATACCCGCATGGCCCTGCCGGCGGGCGGCTTCATCCTGACCATCCTGGGGTTGCCCCTGGCCATGCTGGCCCGGCCTGGCAGCAGGCCGCTGGGCGTGCCGCTGGGCCTGCTGCTTTTTGTCATCTACTATATCCTGTTCACCGCAGGCCGGGCCAGTTCTGAAAGCGGCCATCTGCCGGTGGCGGTCGGCATCTGGCTGTCCAATATCCTGATTGCTCTTTTTACCGCCATGCTCACCCGGCAGGTGGCAAACGAGACCGCCCCGCTCTTCCTTGCCCGCCTGAGCGGACCGGCCCTGACCCTGCTTGCCGGACTGCCGGGAATCAAAACCGGAGAAAAACAGCGATGAAGCTGCTGGATCGCTACCTCATGGCCCAGTTCGCCAGGAACCTGGCGCTGGTCATCTGCTCCCTGGTCGCCATCTATCTGCTGGTTGATTTTTTTGAGCGGCTGGACAACTTCCTGGAATCACAAAAAACCATCGGCCTGGCGGTCAAATACCTGCTGCTCAAACTGCCTTTCATGTACGCACAGCTGATCCCGGTCTGTATCCTGCTGGCCGGGATCATCACCCTGGGCGTCCTCAACCAGCATTTTGAATTCATGGCCCTCATGGCCGGCGGGATCAGCGTTATCCGCATCATCCGCCCCCTGCTGGTCGCGGCAGCCCTCTTCACTCTGCTCACCGTGGCCATCGGCCAATGGGTGCTGCCCGCCACCACCGCGGCGACCAACAGGATCTGGTACGAGGAAGTCAACCGCCAGACCCCCAAGGGCATTCTCCGGGACGGCCGCACCTATTTTCGGGGCACAGAGGGAATTTTTTCCTTTGTCCGCCCCAATCCCGAAAAAAACGAATTCCGCAATTTCTCCTTTGCCGCCTTTGACGCGGAGCACGGCCTCACAACCCTGCTCACCGCCGAAAGCGCCACCTGGGAAAAAGGAACCTGGCTGCTCCAAAACGGCCAGCAGAAAGAACGCGCCGACAATGGCGGCTTCTCCGTAACGATCTTCAAGACGCTCTCCCGTGCCTTTGCCGAAGAGCCGGAAGAGTTCTTTGTCCCGCCATACAAAATCGAGGAAATCTCATACAGCAAGCTCCTGCGGCAGGCCATGGACAGCAAGGTTTCCAACCACGAGTCGCTGGTGGAATTCCACCGCCGTTTCTCCTACACATTCTTAGGCATTCCCCTGCTCCTGCTGGGGATTCCGGTGCTGCTCTCCGTGCATAAAACCAGGGGCCGCGATCTGGCCCTGGCCATCCCGGTAAGCTGCGGCATGGCCTTTGCCGCCTGGGGCGCCTGGAGCGCCAGCCAATCCCTGGCCAAGACCGCCACCCTGCCGCCGGGCATCGCCTCCTGGTCCATCCATGTTCTGACCATCGCCCTTGGCTGCTTCCTTTTAAAACGGCACAACCAGTAACTCCCTGAATATGGCCCTCGATCCCGCACTCTCAGCCGCCACAATCAGCCGCTTCCGCAAGATCGGCATCATCGGCGTTCCGCCCCTGGCCGTGATCCGGGCCGCCAACGAACACACCCTGGTCATCCACGATCTGGACGAGCCCCTGGTCCGGGAGGATCTCGAGACAGCCAGCCCCTTCCTGCCCCGGGTCTACTGCGCCATTCTCCGCACCGCCGTGGTCAACGCCCTGCACCTTGAGCTTGACGCCATCTATGTTGATACCGGCCCTGGCAAGTGCGATTGCGCCCTGCACACCGCCACGATCCTGGCCGATGCCCTGCCCATCCCGGTGATCTGCACCAGAAATACCGACACCATGGCCTATGGCGCCCCACTCTGCCAGGCCCGGTTGCCCCTCTTGGCCAGGATGCAGGCCATCACCGCCGGGGTCAAATCCGCGGCACCCTGCCGCAATCCGCCGCCGCCCTGTGCGCCCACCGCCGGTTTCTGGGGAGTGCCGCCCAGGGATTTTTCCATCCTCGAGCTGTTCCCGGAAACCACCCACATCTACGGCTGGACCCGCTGCATGGAAAACAAGACCCCGGCTGATCACGCCTTGGAGGCCGCATTCAACCCCGGGGTGCCCACGGTTTTCTTTGCCCAGTCCTTTTGCGCGAAAACCGCGCTGGCCCGGTATCTGGCAAAAAGGCATCCCCATGCCCTGTACCTGGACGTGGATGTGCACACCACCAACAGCGCCAGGGCCAAGGTCCAGGCCTTTCTCGAGCTTTCCGGGGTCAGGCCATGATCCTGGGCGACTTCGGCACCTCCTACTGCAAATTTCTTGATCTCGACGCCCCCGGGGCCGGGCCGACCATCATTGCCACCAAGGAGCTGCCCAGGAAAACGCGGGTGGATCTCGCCACCGGCCACAACGGCAAACGCTTTGCCGACCGCTATGTCAACGAACTCATTGCCCTGGCCAGGGGCGGCGAGGCCATGATCCGGGAAGAGGAATATGTGCTGCTCGATTGCGGCAGCCGGGACATCAAGTTCATCAAGTACGCAAACGGCAAGCTGGCGGACATGGGCTGGAACGCGGAATGCGGGGCGTCCATGGGCTTCACCATCGAGCTGCTGGAGCGGTATTACGAGCTGGACTATGCCCACCTGCGAGTGCCGGAGCAGACCTTTTCCGTGACCTGCGGGGTCTTGGGGATGAGCGACATCTTTGACGCGGTGATCTCCGGGGTACCGGTGGCCGAGGCGGTGGCCCGCTTTGTCAAGGGGATTGCCATCAACGCCTACCGCTTTGCCGGTTCGCCTGCCAGGCTCTACCTCTCCGGCGGGCTGTGCGACAACCCCCTTTTCGTGGGCAGCTTTCCCTGCCAGGTAACGGTGCTGGGCCGCTTCGTTCTCCTGCGCGGCCTTGAAGCGGAGGCGCGCCAACCCCACCCCCCGTGTGTTTCTTAAGGTGCAACCGGTGCCTTCCCCAACTACAGAGCGGCCAAACTGCCTGGCCTGCCTCCATTTCTACATCACCCACGAACCGGCGCACCCATACGGCTGCAGGGCCTTGGGCTTTAAGTCCCTCCAGTATCCAGCCGTGGTGGTGTTTGCCAGCTCCGGCATCCATTGCCAGGCTTTTTCCGCCAAGAAACCCTCGGCCTGATTCCAGTTCTAAATCAAGCGGTAAACCATGCAGCTCTTCCGGTGAAGGAAGCTCCCCTCCCTTGACGGGAGGGGCTGGGGGTGGGTGAAGCTGCAACCTGCTGATGTCATGGCTATTTCCCCCTCTCCCTGACCCTCCCCCGCCAGGGGGGAGGGAATGAAACCGCTCAGCCTGAACCCGAAGTCAAAATCACGCTCTGCCGGGGCTGGCTTGCGCTGAACACCGTTTCCACCCCCTCAAGAAGCCCCAAGGCAACAAGCCGCTTGACGTTGATATTGTCCCTGCCCCTATAGATGGACTCGTCCGCCTTGGCGAGACACAGGCGGTGGGGTTGCAGGGGCGAGCGGGCAGAAAGCTCGGCACGGACCCTATTGAAAAAAAGCCGGGAAAGCACCAACTCGCCAAAGGCCGAATGGTACGGCCCGGACAGCACGGTTTTTTCCAGCGCGGCGGAGGGTTGCAACCCCATCCGCACCACGAGAATCCCCTGCGCCGCAAAAATCCGCCAGAACCGCCCGGCCAGAGCCACAGCCCGCGGCAGACTCAAGGGCTGATACTGCCCCTGGCGGTATAACTCCGCCAAGGGGCTGCCAGAGATAACCAGACAGGGATAGAGCCGGACCATGTCCGGGCCAAGCTCTGCCGCCTGGCGACCGCTGGCCAAAGCCGTGGCCGTGCTGTCGCCGGGCAGTCCGAGCATGAGCTGAAGCCCCACCCGGATGCCCGCATCTTTCAGGAAGGCAACCGCCGTCCGCACCTGGGCAGCGGTGTGCCCCCGGCCGCTGGCGACAAGCACCCGGTCATCCAGCGACTGGGCGCCCAGCTCCACGACCCGCACCCCATTCTCCCGCAAAAAACCGGCAATCTCCGGGGTTACATAATCCGGTCGGGTGGAGAGCCGCAGCTCCTGTACCTGGCCCGAGGCCAAGAAAGGCTGCGCCGCGCCAAGCAATTCCCGCTGCCGCTCCATGGCCAGGCCGGTGAAGCTGCCCCCGTAAAAGGCCACCTGCACCGAAGCATCCGGATGGCGGCGGGGCCAGGCCAACTGGGTACGAATGGTCTCCTCTACCTCGCGGGTGCCGACCATGCCCTCGGCGACGCCGGTGATACTGCGTTGATTGCAGAACAGGCATTGATGGGGACAGCCCTGATGGGCTATGAAGATGGGGATAACAAAGGGCGAGGGCATTGGCTTAGACGAGATTCTTGAGGGCCATGGCAGCGGCCTCCTGCTCGGCTTCCTTCTTGCTGCGGGCGCTGCCCCGGCCGAGGATTTCCTCGCGGAAACGGACCGAGACATGAAAGGTCTTATTATGATCCGGCCCTTCGTCCCCCTCCAGCACATACCGGGGCCCCTCGTTGAACCGCTCCTGGAGAAGCTCCTGGAGCGAACTCTTGGCGTCGGCCAGGAACATGGTCTGCTGGCGGTCGTCAAACCAGGGGGTAAAATGGCGTTCGACAAATTCGGCAGCCGCTCCGTAGCCGCCATCGAGAAAAATCGCTCCAGCCACGGCCTCGAAGGCACAGGAGAGGATGGAGGCCTTTTCCCTGCCGAGATTGGTCTCCTCGCCCTTGCCCAGCAACAGATACCGGCCCAGATCGAGATCCTTTGCCATCCGGGCCAGATGCCGCTCGTTGACCAGGGCCGCCCGCAGCCTGGTGAGGTCGCCCTCTTGCATCTCCGGGAAATGGAGAAAAAGCGCATGGCCGACGGTGAGATCGAGAACAGCGTCCCCCAGAAACTCCAGGGTTTCGTTGTCCTTCTGCGTCTGCCTGCCCTGTTCAAAGGCGTGGGAGCTGTGGATCATGGCTTTCTGCAGATGGGCGCGGTCCCGAAAATGGTAGCCGAGCTTTTCCTCGAGAAGGTCCAGATCTGACTGCGGTGTTTGGGCAAGGGGATTGGTAGTCACGGTCAAGGCACGGGTAAGGAGTAATCTGTGAGGGCATCGGCCCTCTTGCCGAGAAAACACCATACCCCAGCTTCCGAAAAAGGGCAACGGATCACCCGCCCCGACGCCGGGCTTGCACCCTTTTTCCTTGCCTGCCGCGGACCGGCGCGGGGCGCACATTTTCCCTTGTCAAAAAAACGATCTGCGTTTAAGATTGGCCCCACCAAAAAGGCGGCGTAGCCAAGTGGTAAGGCAGTGGTCTGCAAAACCATTACTCAGCGGTTCAAATCCGCTCGCCGCCTCCATTGAAAATCAGAAAGGGTCAGCCGTTGTTATGCGGCTGACCCTTTTTTTGTGCGAAGATCCACACACTCTTGACCCGCCGACTCTCGCCTCATACAAAAGAGGCAGCGCAAGAGCTTAAGCCACCAAAGCAATAATCTCCCCTTGTCGGTGACGGTAAACATGATGATGATACTGGTCCCCTCGCGCACCAAATCCATGAATGTGAGACCAAAATTCCGGCAGAATTTGGGCTTATTTTTCTTTTGACTTTCCACATCCTGTCACATAGTATCGCATTAGAATAATTGGCGCCCTCCATAT
>JAJZSH010000025.1:10568-19785 GCA_021822005.1 Deltaproteobacteria bacterium
GGATGAGTGGCCTACATTGGCTTGGCCATGCGGTTTTGATCTGGCGCCGGAAAGTTTGTATGAACGTGCCACAGGAAAACGAGTTGAATGGCTTTCAAACTGACGGTGAACAGAATTCAGAATTCTCAGAATTCTGGGGACACAATAGAATGGCACTAGTTTAAGCATTTGCAGCCTGGTATTTGCTCCGGTGCGGAATCACTGTTATTTCATGCCTCGGCGAGGACATCAGCTGGTAATTTTTCTTCCGTCGTTTAAGGCATCGTGGTTCACTTCGCCCTGGGCGTTGTCTGATCGGGGTGTTGGTCATCGCATCATACAGATCACTGATCAATCTGAAACGCTCTTCCCTGCTGATCTTTGCCTGATTTAAATGCGGCTCCCAGCTCCGAAGGGCCTGCACACTGCCCTTGAAACTCACAGCTCGAACCTTAATATCCGCATCTTTCGCCGCCTCGTACATCAACCGTCGGACACAGTTGTAGGCGATGAAGTACATCAAAATTTCTTTACGAATCATTTCCGGCGTCCGGCAACGCAGGATGTCCAGCCCCATGGTCATCTTGATGTCACGGAAAAACAGCTCAACATCCCACCGTTTAAAGTAAAGTTCCGCAAGCTCCTCGGCGGGATATCGCGTGGCATCAAGCAGGGTGGTGACGATGTGAAACCACTGAGTTCTGAAACCAGGGTATTTCACCCTGACCTTGAGTTGTCTTAAAACAAGCTCTGGCGGAAGAGTCTCCCACGCCTCTTTAGAATACGACAACTTGGTGTTATAGCGTGGCCGTTCCCACGTTATCAGCAGGTCGTCAGGCCCGAGTTTCTTGAGACTGCCAGATGTTCTGACCGGCGCTCTCCTGGCAAGGGTAACAACACTGTCAACTGCTTGTTTTTCCAGGCTTGCGATGTCAAAATAACTGCAGAACCCTTTGTCCCCTAGAAAGATGTCTCCTCGTTTAAACAGCGGCCACTGTTTGCGGAACAGTAGCAGTTCGTGACTCTTTTTGTTACCGATGGCGTAACTGAGCAAAGCCCCACTTTCCAGCGAAAAACAGGCACAGATGCGGGCCGTCGGAAATCCACACCCCGGCTTCTGTGAAGACCACTGCGGCCAAGCCCCCTGGTTCTCCGGCGTATCCGGCATGCTGACTCCTGTCCCGTCAACAACGATTACTCGCCGATTGTTCAGGAAGCCAGCCTCCGGCATTTTGTTAAGCCGGTCAGCCGTATGTTCAAAAATTTCGGAAAGCATCCGTTCATCCAACTTCTTGCGAGCTATACAATACGAAGCAGTCGAGGATGATGGAACCTTTATTCCCTTAATGGAGGCATAGGATTGAAGCTTGCGGATTACTTCCTTGCAGCCCCCGTCCGCATCCAGCACCTGACTGAAGAAGGCCCAGAAGGTATTCTCTTTTGAGAAAATCCTCCGGCGGCTCATGGCCCCATCTTGTTCCTGCTTGAGAAGCGTGCGCGGGATAAACTTTTCAAAGACCTCACCGATCTGCTTGAAAGACTTTTGCTTTAGCAGAGCTATTTTTTCGGCAAGTTTCTGCTGGGGCGAGCGGGATTTTCGACGCAGGGGATGGAGATGAAATCCTGGAAGCATTGGCATTGCATTTCTTATGTTTCGCATTGGCAAATATACCAATTTTAGCCAATATTTTCAGGTGGTTTCTTATGCAAAAAGAGCTTAAACTAGTGCCATTCGGGACACAATACTTAATTTCCGCAAATTCCCTCGCCCTTGAGGGAGAGGGTGAGGGAGAGGGTGAAAAGCCACCGTTTACCCCCTCTCCCCGGCCCTCTCCCCCACTAAAGCGGGGGAGAGGGGAGATTTCGTAGGGGCTCTCCCGAGTACAAATTGCGTTTTGCGGAAGATTAGCGCTAATCAGATACAGGTTTGACCTTTGCGGCGGTCGTGTTTCAGGCTGTTGCTATGAACGTAGCACTTTTTATCCCCCCTTTACAAAAGGGGGAGGCGAAAAGTGCGGCCGCCTTGGGCGGCTCACGGTTTTGTCGGCGCCTTCGCCGTTAACACTGCTGAGGCGCTCACCCAATAAGCCACCGGCTTTGCCGGTGGCTTATTTCACTCATCCCTCTTTAACCCTTCCGGTTTGACTTTAGCCTGCCTGTTTGTTATGGTTTAAACATGAAACGCACTCAGTTGGTGAAGCATCTAAAAGAACATGGAGCGCATCTACTACGCGAGGGGAGTCGGCACAGTATTTACACATATGCAGAACGCAAAACTCAAATTCCTCGGCATAGTGAAATTGTTGATGAACTCGCCAGAAAAATCTGCAAGGATCTTGAAATACCATTTGTGAGGTAGAATTATGAAGTACAGAGCGGTAATGAAACAGGTAGACGGCTGGTGGATAGGTTGGCTAGTGGATCTCCCCGGTGTCAATGGACAGGAAAAAACACAGGAAAAGCTGCTTGATTCGCTCCGTATTGGTGCAGAGGAAATGCTGGCTACAGAGATCCCTTTCACGCCTGGCTGTATCATGACTGTGGTTAATGTTCCAGACCACGTATGCCTTGCTTGACCAGAGAGCAAAAGGGGCCAGGCTCAATTAATTTGCTATACTGACAGCGTCCATTCATCGAAGGTGAAGTAAATCCAAAACCCCGTCTCTCACAAGGAGGCGGGGTTTTTCTTTGACGGGACCGTGCGATTCCGGTGTTTTCAAATCCCCCTTCGCCTCCCCCTTTGTTAAAGGGGGAGGCGAAGGGCAGATTTCGGGGACGCCCATGATTTGATGCGTTTCTAGGAAAATGAGGGGCACTTCCCGAAGGAGAAACCACCAGGGACATCCATGGTAAGTAAAGTCAAGGGGAAAACGGAGGTCTCCCGTCGACCTCCCGGACGCCATCCGGCGGCCTTATGTGTTGCCCTTCCTTCCGTCAACCGCCCCAGCAGCCCACCGAAATATTTCTTTCCGTCAGCTCCACGGCATGGGGTTTGAGAAAATCATAAATCCAGCCGGTGAAGAGCGTCGCTTCCATCGCACCCATCCAGGGGCCGGGCAAATCCGCCAGCCATTGTCGCAACTCGTTGCGTCCGGCGCTGACCACTCCTTGTCGCATGGTCTTGCCTCCGAACAGCATGGCAAGGGTCTTATGGCCGGTGATTGCCGCCCCCCTGTTGTCTCCGTGTAATTCCATCCCCGCAGTCCTCCAGGCAGATCACTGCCGAAACATCCGCTCGGCAAGGTTGTGGATGAAAGCTTTCAGTTCAGGGTAGGTTGTGGTGGCGTCGATCTGTTTGCGGATGGCGGCGCCATTGGTTGTGCCACGAAAGTATTTCCAGGCATGGTTTCTGATTTTGGAGAGGCTTGGTTCCGGAGCAAGGTGGGCCTCGGCGAGTTCAAGGTGGCGCAGCAGGGCTTTGATTCTGTAGGCCATGGAGGGATGCTGGTTCACGGCTCCTGAAAAGATCCAGGGCGCGCCCAGGGCGGCCCGGCCAATCATCACTCCGGCGCAGCCGATCTTTTTAAGCAGGGCCAGGCCCTGCTCATGGGAGGTGATGTCGCCGTTTGCAATAACCGGGATGGAAACGCTTTCCATGGTTTGCCGTATTACCCCGTGGTCAATGGGACCGGTGAATCCGTCGGTCCAGGTGCGGGCATGGATGGCAATGGCTTGCGCTCCCGCACCTTCCGCTATTTTGGCAATCTCCGGCGCGGTGATGGTGTGTTGGTTCCAGCCCGAGCGTATCTTGACAGTTACCGGCTTTGTGGAGTTGTTGCAGACAGAGGTGATAATTTTTTCAGCGAGGAGCGGGTTTTTCATCAATGCGGCGCCGGCGCCCTTCCGGATAATTTTTTCCATGGGGCAGCCCATGTTGATATCGATACAGGCAATGGGATGTTCGGCAAGGATTGCCGCAGCTTCTCCCATCATGCCTGGATCGCTGCCGTAAAGCTGCATGGCCACAGGCTGTTCCGCAACATTGGTGCGGAGCAGCTCCAGGCAGTCTTGCTGTTGCGACACCAGGCCATGGCAGTCGATCATCTCGGAATAGCAGAGGCCAGCCCCGTGCTCTGTGCAGAGCAGGCGGAAGGGCAGGTCGGTGCAGCCGGCCATGGGCGCTAGAATAAAGGGGGTTTTCATGGGGATTGGCCCAAGGGAAAAGGTCATCGCAGGCTCATTGTGTCTGATGGTCTTGTAAGAATGAAACAACAGGGAAGATGGGGGGCAGCGTAAGCGGCATGTCTCCGTTCCGCAAGAGACTGAGGGCCGTGTGACAGGCCGGTGCGGAAAAGGAGGCGGGGTAAAAAACCGAACCCCCTTACCGGGTTCGGGAGGGTTGACTGCGGGGTCTTTGTTGGTGGGCAAGGCGCCGACTGCCACAGGATCCGCAATATATCGGGCTTTGGCGCAGAGTGCAAACAGCAAAAAAAATCTGTGCGGGGAAAAGTGTTTGGTCGGACAGAAAGCGGTCTGGGATTTTTCTGGATTGTTCAGCCTGCGCAGAAAAAAAAGAAGACCGACTCTGCGGGAAAGTCGGCCTTCTTTTAAGGAGAAAGGAGATAAGAGTTGTTTTACTGTCTTTCAGGTAAAGCAACAAGCGTGCCAGTGTTTTTCTTTTTAATTTATTTTGGGTTTTTGTTGGATTCATGGGCTGTTCCGAGAGGGTGGCCGCAGGAGTGAAAAGGCAGGCGGGGTACAAAATTTTGAACGGGCATGGAGGAGTTGAAGAGGGGATTGCAGATTTTATGGTGTTGTTTCGGCATGTTGTATGGGTGCAAGTTTTTTTTGTACCAGCAAAGAAGGGTATTTTTCTGGAGAGGGATTGAAAATGCTTTGAGGGCCGTCAGATTGGAAGGGAATTTTGTTGAAAAGGGGTACAAAAAATTATACCGGCCCGGGGCAAAATATCAACGGCAGGCAGCGAAACCTCTCCACCGGTTTTCTTGCCTGTGAACTGGAGTGAAGCCTTCAGGCCCATTGGGGTATTTTAATGAGGTGAGAAAAATAGTGGTAAAAAAAGCAAGAGTATACGATATAATGGAAAAATCGTTGGACATGGATTTAATGATGCACGCATAAGGAGTCACTATGAAAGAATGGTTTGACAACTTGAGTCTGCGGGTAAAACTTTTTCTTCTCGTTGGTTTTGTTGCGTTGTCCATGGTTTCAAGCATCGTGATCGCCCAGTTCATCATCCAGCGGGTGCAGATCGGGGGCGCGATGTACACCGGCATCGAACTCAAGATGGACTACATCGACAAAGTCGCCCGGATCCGCCTCAACCTCAACCTCCTCAACAGCATCCTCAAGGGCCAGATCATGGATTACGAGCCGGAAACCTTGAGCGGCCTGAAAACCACCAGCAAGAAGTTTGACGAGGCCATTGCCGAAATGCGGGAAAGCTTTGTCAATCCCGGAGGCAAAAAACTGTATTGCGGGTCATGCCATGCGGTGGAGATGGCCCCGGCAGTGGTGGCCTCCTATGACGAGCTGGCCGCCTCCTGGCCGAAGATGGCTGAGATCATCAACAAAAAGATCCTGCCGTCCCTGGAAAAAGGGGACAAGGCCACCGCCCTGGAGGCCTTTGACGGGGAATTTTTTGAAAAGTATCACAGCCTGATGGAAAGCAGCAAGGCCGCGGTTGACCAGCTGCGCGGAGGGCAGGAGCTGACCAAGGAAAAGGCCATGGCCGAGGTGAAGATGTTCGGCCTGTTTTTCATCATTGGCGGGATTATCTCTCTCGTGGTTGTTGGCCTGTTCGCCTTTTTTGTCGTGCAGATGCTTGTCCGGTCCATCAACAGCATTGTCAGTGAGTTGGACGAGAGAGCCGACCGTATCTTCGAAGAGGCCCAGGCCACGGCCAGCACCTCCCAGATGGTGGCGGAAATGGCTTCGGAGATGGCGGCATCGCTGGAGGAGACCAGCGCTTCCCTTGAAGAGATCACCGCCATGGTCCAGCAGAATGACACCAACTCCGCCGAGGCCAATTCCTCGATGAAGCAGAATGAGGCGATTGGCTCCAGGGCAAATGCCAATGTGGCGGCCATGCAGGTTTCCATGCAGAACATCAAAAAAGACAGTGACGCGATCGCCTCAATCATTCGGGAGATCGAGGCCATCGCCTTCCAGACCAATCTCCTCGCCTTGAATGCGGCGGTGGAAGCGGCCAGGGCCGGGGAACAGGGCCAGGGCTTCGCCGTGGTTGCCGACGAGGTGCGCAATCTTGCGCAACGCACCGCCAAATCGGCAAGAAACTCCAGTGATCTGATCGAGCGGGCCATCGGCAATGTCAATGACGGCCTGAAAAAGGTGAATGAGGTTGTGGCGAAATCCACGGATGTGGTGGAGGGCTCGCGGAAGGTGGCTATTCTGGTGGAAGAGATTTCCACCGCTTCCCATGAGCAGACCCAGGGGGTTCTCCAGATCAACAAGGCAGTGACCGAGATGGACACCGGCACGCAGCAGATGGCGGCCAATGCCGAGGAGCTGGCCGCGGCCTCCGAGGCGGTCACCACCCAGACTCTGATGCTCCGCGACAATATCGGGCATCTCACCAGGCTGGTTGAGGGGAGAAAGGATTGATGGCGTCGCAAAAAGTCCGACTCAAAAATACACTGCTCCTTGCATATCGAAATTTTTGCTTAGCCATCCCCGAGATTTTTTGCGAGCGCATCAAGGATTGAAACAGGTAAGGAGGGCGGGCGCCTGCCTTGCCTGAAGAGCCCCTGAGATTGCAAGTTTTTGCAGAAGAGGCCGCACCCGGCATGGGGCGGCCTCTTCTGCTAGGGCAGAGCCGTTCCTGGCTAAAACGGGTTTCCACCCCAGGCTCGGGAGAGACAAATGGGTTATTTTCTGGCAGGAGATCTGGGCGGGACAAAAACCATCCTGGCCCTGTATGCCACAACAGAACAGGGGTATGCCCTGATCAGGGAACAGCGTTTTTCCAGCAGCGTCTATGACGATTTTCCCGGAATAATTGCCGATTTTCTGCATGGACATGAGGAACATCCCCAGATGGCGGCCTTTGGCGTGGCCGGGCCGGTTGCCGGCGGGAGGGCCCGGATTACCAACCTGGGCTGGCTCATTGACCAGAAGGTGTTGCGGGAACAGTTTCAGCTTGCCGAGGTTCTGTTGCTGAACGACCTGGAGGCTGTGGCCCGGGCGGTGTCAATCCTGCCGCCGGAAGACCTTCTGGTGGTCAATGGAGGAGCGCCGGTTCCCCAAGGCAGCATGGCGGTTCTTGCGCCAGGGACAGGGCTTGGCGAGGCCTATCTCTCCTGGAATGGCACAGGCTACGCAGCCTACCCCTCGGAGGGGGGGCATGTCGATTTTGCGCCAACCTCGGAGATGGAACAGGCGCTGCTTTCTTTTCTGCGGGCGGAACACGACCATGTGAGCTACGAGCTGGTCTGCTCGGGAAAGGGAATCCCGAATATTTATCGGTACCTGACTGAAGGGGCGGGAATGAAGGTTCCCCCGGATTTACAGGCGGCGCTGGACGCGGCCACGGATATTACCCCGGTTCTCATGGGCCATGCCCTGGAAAAGGGTGGTGAAGTCGCACTCCTGACCCTGGAGATCTTTTTCGCTGTCCTGGCGGCCGAGGCCGGAAACATGGCGCTCAAGTTCCTTTCCACCGGAGGGCTCTATCTGGGCGGCGGCATGCTTCCCCGTCTCCTTCCCGCCTTTGACCCGAAGCGATTCATGGAGCGCTTCGTCAGCAAAGGGCGCATGGCCGGGATACTTTCAACCATCCCGGTCAAGATTATCACGACGGACAGGGCGGGGCTCAATGGCGTTGCCCTGACCGCCTTTCGGGCAATACAGGAACACCACGCACACAGGTAGGCGCATGTCTTTACGGGATCTGGCACGGGAACTCTATCGGGCGCGGCAGCAGGTTGAACGGCTGGAAAAGCTTCTGCTTTCCGCGCTGCCGGAGGAGGAGATGGCGATCCAGCGCGAGCTGCAGGAGGCGCGGGCTGAACGCCAGCAACTCCAGAAGATGATCGATGGCCGCAAGGATTCTTCCCCTCTGCCGAGAAGATTTTGACGGCAGTATCTTCGTCACGCGCCTCAAGGCCGCGGGCTGGCGCAAGGCCCGGCAGGCCTGAGGAACGTGGGCGTGCCAAGGCCCGTGGTCATTGGGGCAGCCATTTCCTGAGAAGCTTCTGCAGGGCACCATCTTTTTTCCAGGCGGCCAGGGCGGAGTTCACCGCCTGGAGCAGGGCCGGATCATCGCGGCGGACCGCCCAGGCAAGCTCTTCGCTGGTCAAGGGAGTCTGGAGCAGGACCAGCCCGTCCGCCCCGTTTGGGGCGGCATAGGAGCCGAGCACCGGGCCATCGTGGATGAAGAGGTCGATGCGCTTGTCACGGAGCGCTTGCACCGCCGCATCCGGAGAGGAGAAGAAAAACGGTTCCGCCGCAGGGCAATAGCGCTGGACAAAGACATCCCCGGTGGTTCCCTTTTCCACGCCGATGGCGTTGCCGGTGGCAAGAATCTCCTGGGCAGAGGGGAACTTCTCTTCCCCGGCTTTGGTGGTCAGGGCCATCTGGCTGATGGTGAGGTATGGTTCGCTGAAGGCCACCTGGAGCTTGCGCATCTCGGTGATGGACATGGCGGACATGATGATGTCAACCTCCTTGCGCTCCAGGGCGGGGATCTGCTCTTCCCACTCCAGCTCGACAAACTGGAGCCTGCTCTGGAGCCGCTTGGCAAGCAGCGCGGCGCATTCGGCTTCAAAGCCGGAAATCAGGCCGGTTCCTGCTGCTTTATGGATAAGGCAGGGATAATTCGGCGTAACCCCCACCCGCAGCACCCCGCTTTCCCAAGAGGGACGGGCGCTTCTTTCATTCAAACTGCAGGCGGCCAGGCTCAAGAGAAGGCAGCCGCACAGCGCGGCCATGATTTTTTTTGCGATTGTTGTGGTTAGCATGATTCGCTCCCTGACTATTCAGCCCCCAGACAGGCGACCGTCTGTTCGGCAATCTCCAGCTCTTCGTTGGTGGGGATAACCAGGATTTTCACCCGGCTGGCCCTGCTCTCCAGGGCGGCACAGCCCTCTCGGCCCCCACGGTTTTTCCCAGGATCCATTTCCAGACCCAGATGGGCAAGGTTTTCGCAGCAGCCCGCCCGGATATAGTCGGCGTTTTCCCCGATCCCGCCGGTGAAGATCAGTCCGTCCAGCCCCCCCAGCACCGCATGGTAGGCGCCGATGTATTTCTTGATCCGGTA
>JAJZSH010000292.1 GCA_021822005.1 Deltaproteobacteria bacterium
GATCGCTATCCTGCCGTCCAGCCTGCCCCGGTAGATTTTGCCGAGCACGGCCAGGGCCTGCTGCTTGACGTATGGCAATTCCGACGGAATCCTGCCGGCCAGCAGCTTCTGGTCGATGGCCTGGTCGGGACTGAGAAAGGGATGGCCCACACGGTTATGGCAGTCCATGCAGTCCATGAGTTGGAGCGATTCGGCCCCGGTGACCGGCAGCGCCGATGCCTGGCCGTTTTTGACATAAATCGTCCGTTTGCCGTCTTTGTTTGCCACCTCCACGGTATTGATGGTGTTCCGGTCGTCATGGGCAACAGCGTAACGCACCTGGTGATTTTCCGATGTATGCCAGTGGATGCCGTGGGCCAAAGGGCTGGGATGCCCCCCCGCTCCGATTTTCATCAGCAGGAGGGTTTGCACGTGGGTGTTTGCTTCGTCAATCAGAAACTGGTCGATGATTTTGAAATTGTGTTCCGAGTGTTTCTCCGGCCGGTGGCAGGATCGGCAATCCTTCTCTGTTGGCCGCAACACTGTAATCGGCGAGGTAATCGGTCGCGGATAGGTGTCAAGGAGCGTGGCGGCGATCTGCCGGGCGCCGGTGAACTTGGTTCTGGTGGCCCAGCCGGCCCCCTTGGCGATATGGCAGGAAACGCAGGACACCTGCGAATGGGACGAGTTGGCATGCGTTGTGGCGTGGGGTTCCATGACCGTGTGGCAGAAATTGGCGCAGAAACCTGTGGTGTCGGTATAGCGCAGTCCGTTATAAAAGGTGGCCGCAACAACGAACAACAGGGCAACGCTCAAGCCGGCGAAAAGCAGGATGAACTTGCGGATCCGGGTGTGGCGCCCCGGCATGATGAACTGTTCACGCAGATATTCATAGGCGAACAGTCCGACATCTTCGCCGCCCCGCGTCATGATCCCGACAACCAGGATAATCAGGCCGAGCAGGGCGAGAGGGGCAAAAACGAGATAGTTGAAAAAATCCAGATAGGGGTTTTGTAAATGGCCGAGCCAATTCCAGAGGAGGCTCAGGATAAGAACCGGACAGAAAACGGCCAGCATGAGAGCACCGACCATGGCGGTTTTCCGCTTCTGAACGGCCAGGAAAAAACGGCGCAGCGATTCGGTAAGGAAACGGGACAGGGGGTTCTTCATCAGCTTTGCCGAACGGGTAGGGGTTCTGTTGCCTCATGCGCCACCGAGGGCAGGGCTCTCCGGCAGGTGGCCAGGGCCTCCTCGGTTTCCGCCCCGGAAAAGGAGGAGGCGACCGCGGCTTCCGGCCCGGAACTGTGTGCGGCGGCCCGGTAGCGCTGCCACAGGGCCTCCACCTCTTCGGCGACCAGGGTTTCCTTCTGCAGCAACACCTCGGCCACCACCGTGAGAAAATATTGCTCCAGGCCCAGGAGGGTCCGGGCCTCGCGGTAGCATTCCTCGACGAGCTTCTTCACCTCCTGATTGATGGCATTGGTTGTTTCCGGCCCGCAATCTTCATACTGGAGGCCCATGGTGCATGCATCGTCAGTGCAGTAATTGAGCGGGCCGATGACATCGTTCATGCCCCAGCAGCGCACCATGTTCTGGGCGATGCGCCGCGCCTCTTTGAAGTCGTTGGCCGCGCCGGTGGTTTGCAAGTCCAAGGCCAGTTCCTCGGCGACCCGGCCACCCAACAGAATGATGATGCGATTGCTGAGATATTTCTTCGTGTAGACATGCCTGTCCTGCCCCGCCAGTTGCTGGGTGTGGCCCATGGCCAGTCCTCGCGGGATGATGGTGATCTTGCGCAGGGGGTCTGCTTCCGGAAGCAGTTTGGCCAGCACCGCGTGGCCGGCCTCGTGGTAGGCCATGACCTTGCGGTCCATCTCATTGATGATCAGCCCTTTCCGTTCGATGCCCATGAGCACCCGGTCCTTGGCCGCCTCGAAGTCGTTTTTGTCCACGGCTTTCTTCCGGTGGCGGGCGGCGATGATGGCCGCTTCGTTGACCAGGTTCGCCAATTCCGCGCCGGTAAACCCGGGTGTTGCCTCGGCAATGGCGTCAATATTCAGGTTGTCGGCGACTTTGGTCTTCTGGAGATGGAGGGCGAGGATTTCCTTCCTGCCGCGGATATCCGGCGGCAGCAAGGTGATCTGCCGGTCGAAGCGGCCCGGCCGGCGCAGGGCCTGGTCCAGGATGTCCGGCCGGTTGGTGGCGGCGAGCACCACCACGGTTTCGCTTTTTTTGAAGCCGTCCATCTCCACCAGCAGGGCGTTGAGGGTCTGGCTCCGTTCCTCCTGGCCGCCGGCGCCACCGCCGCTGCTCCGGTGCATGCCCACGGCGTCGATTTCGTCGATGAACAGGATGGCCGGGGCATGTTTCTTGACCTCGCGGAAGAGTTCCCGCACCCTGGAAGCCCCCACGCCCACGAACATTTCCACAAAATCCGAGCCGCTGATGGAATAAAACGGCACCCCTGCCTCGCCTGCAATGGCGCGGGCGAGCAGGGTTTTTCCCGTGCCGGGCGGCCCCTGGAGCAGGATGCCCTTCGGGATGATGGCGCCGAGCCGGTCGTACTTTTCGGGCTGCTGGAGAAAGTCAACGATCTCAAGCACTTCCTCCTTGACTTCCGGCAACCCGGCGACATCGCGGAAGGTGACCTGACAGCCGCCCTCCTGGATGGCTGGGGTTTTGGCCGATTGGGCGAAGTCGGAGGTTTCTTCCCGGGAATGTTTTTTCCTGGAGGCGACCAGCCAACTTAACAACAGTGCGATGGTAATGGGGAGGGCGACCAGGGCGATGAGCCAGGGCGGGAACATGCCGGCCTCCCGGCCGAAGATGGCCACCTGGTGTTCCGTGAGCAGGGGGAGAAGGCGGGGAATGTCCGGGGCAAAGGTGGTGAAGCCGCGGCCGAAGATGTCCTGGTAACGGATTTCGTTGCCGTGAAAGTGAACCTCCTTCACCTCGGTGTTGTTGACCTGTTCAAGAAAGGCGTTATACGAAACCGCGGGCGGTTGGTTTCCCACGCGCCAGGCAAGCCAGCCGCCGGCAGCGCCCATGCCGAGGAAGATGCTGAAGAAAACGACAGGGATGATTTTTTGCATGAGGAGTTTCTTTCACGCCTCGGTGTGGTGATTCAATGCAGCATCTTTTTCATCAGCTGTATCAACCGATCTTTCCTGATGTAAAACCGGAAGAAACCCGCGTCCTCAATATCACCGGAAAAATCATGCCCCGAGCGTTTGCCCCAGTTGGGCAGGTCGTTTTTGGAGCCCGGATCAGTGCCCAATACCTCCGGAATCTCTCCGGAGTTAACAGTGCCAATCGCCTTCTTGGATTTGAGCGGACCATCCCCCATCCATATGGACCAGTTCAAGGTCGGTGATTTCGGCCTGTTGTTTCTGATTGAAGGTTGCTGAAAATTTTTTCGGAGTCATGTTATCCAAGGATCTGTGGGGGCGATTTGCGTTGTAATCCTGCCGTCGCGACTCTATCATTTCCCGTGCGCTCTGTAAACTGATAACTAGTGTCCGTCCGGAAACGAGCAATTTCGTTCGAGAGCAAGGCGCGAGGGAGACGAAAAAGCGGAGCGTACATAAGGTACGTGAGCATTTTTCGGCGACTGAGCAACGCGGCAATCGGGCGAAAGGGCCGTTTCCGGATGGACACTAACTACATGCTGTAGGGAGCAAGTAAACTGTCCGGTGTTGCAGCACACGATCTGTCCGGTTTCATTCCGTGCCAAGAGGAG
>JAJZSH010000293.1 GCA_021822005.1 Deltaproteobacteria bacterium
CGAGACCATTGATATCCTGGTGGCGCTCAATGCCGAAACCGTGGAGCTGCATCGCGGCCAACTGACCGGCCAGGCGCTGCTCATTGCCGATTCCGCCTTTGCCCCCGACCTGCCGGGCACGATTCCGGTGCCGTTTGCCGAGCTTGGTCCGGAGCGGCTCTGGAACACCGCGGCCCTCGCCCTGCTCGGCAAGGTCCTGGGTCTTCCCTCCGAGCCGCTCTATCAGGCGGTGGAGGCCATGCTCGGCAAAAAACACCCGGAAGCCCTTGCCGAAAACAGGGAAATCATGGAGAAAAGCCGGGTCTGGGCCGTGGCCCATGTGCCGGCGCATGGCTTTACCCTGACCACCGGCGCTCCCGCAGGGGATCGTCTTTTGCTGAACGGCAACGAGGCCATCGCCCTGGGCGCTCTGGCCGGCGGCCTCAAGTTCTGCGCCTTTTATCCCATGACCCCGGCCACCTCCATTGTGCTTGAGCTGATCACCCATGCCGAGGCCATGGGCTGCGTGCTCGAGCAGGCGGAGGACGAGATTGGTGCCATCAACATGGCCATCGGCGCTGCTTTTGCCGGAGCGCCCAGCATGGTGGCCACCTCGGGCGGCGGTTTTGCCCTGATGGCCGAGGGGGTGAGCCTGGCAGCCATGACCGAAACGCCGGTGCTGGTCGTGGTGGCCCAGCGGCCCGGCCCGGCCACCGGCATGCCCACCCGCACCGAGCAGGCGGATCTGGAATTCGTCCTCCATGCCGGTCATGGTGAATTTCCCCGGGCAATTTTTACCCCGGGCAGCATTGAGGCCTGCTACCATCTGACCCAGAAAGCATTGGCCATGGCCGAGCGGTCCCAATCGCCGGTCTTTCTCCTGACCGACCAGTTTCTGGCCGATTCGGCCCGGCCTGTCGCGCCTTTTGACCCGGCGGTCATCGCCCCGGTCAGAGCGGGGGACGGGCCAGGTGCGGCGCCGACCCCCTACCAACGCTATCTTCTTACGGAAAACGGCCTCTCGCCCCGCCTTCTGCCCGGCCTGTCGGCGCATCTGGTGGTGGCGGACAGCGACGAGCATGACGAAGACGGCCATATCAGCGAAGACCACGGAGTGCGCATCGCCATGGTGGAAAAACGGCTCCGCAAACTCGAGCTTCTCAAACAGGAGGCCATTGCGCCCATGCTTTCCGGGGAAGAGGGCGCGGATCTCCTCCTGGTCTGCTGGGGCTCCAGCCAGGGCCCCGTGCTGGAGGCCGTTGCTGTTTTGCGCGGGCAGGGGAGCAGGGTCGCCAGCCTGCATTTTTCCCAGGTCTGGCCGCTGGTCCCGGCCCAGTTCCTCGACATTCTCCAGGCCGCCGGGGAGGTCGTCTGCGTGGAGGGCAACGCCACCGGCCAGTTTGCCCGGCTCATCCAACGGGAGACCGGATTTGCCATGTTAAACCGGATAGCGCGCTATGACGGTCTGCCCTTTACCGCCCGCTACATCCTGGACCGCCTGGAAAGCTCTGCAGCCGTGGAGGCACGAACATGACATCCATCGAGGAGTACGGAAAATACGAGACAGCCTGGTGTCCTGGCTGCGGCAATTTCGGGATTCTCAACTCCCTGAAGCACGCCCTTGTTGCCTGCGGGCTTGCGCCCCATCAGGTGTTGCTGGTCTCCGGCATCGGCCAGGCGGCCAAAACCCCGCATTATCTGAAGGCCAATGTTTTTAACGGCTTGCACGGTCGCAGTCTGCCGGTGGCGATCGGGGCAAAGCTCGCCAACCCGGAACTCACCGTGATCGCCGAAAGCGGCGATGGCTGCATGTACGGGGAGGGCGGCAATCATTTCCTGGCAGCCCTGCGCCGCAATCTCAACCTCACCATTCTTGCGCACGACAACCGGGTGTACGGCCTGACCAAGGGTCAGGCCAGCCCCACCTCGGAGCAGGGTTTTGTGACCAAGGCCCAGCCCCACGGCGCTTTTGCCGCGCCCTTCAACCCGGTGGCCGTGGCGGTGACCATGGGCGCCTCTTTTGTGGCCCGCGGCTATGCAGGCTTGCCGGAGCATCTCGCCGGACTCATCGCCCAGGCCATCGATCATCGGGGCACGGCCCTGGTCGATATCCTGCAGCCCTGCGTGTCGTTCAACAAGGTCAACACCTATCAATGGTACAAGGAGCATTGTTATGAGCTTGCCGAGGCCCATGACCCGGCCGACCATGCCCAGGCCCTCCGCACAGCCCTGGAATTCGGGGAGCGCATCCCGCTGGGCGTTATCTATAAAAAGGAAGGGCCGCTCTTCGAGGAGCAGTTCGCGGTCCTCAAAAACGGACCGCTCGCCCGGCAGGAGGTCTCCCGGGAGGGGTTGCGGCAGATAATGCAGCGCTATGTCTAGGAATTTGTCAGGACATAAGCCGCCGAGGCGGTAATTTTTTCGGGACAGGCGATAAAAGGTAGCGGGAGTGTTGCCGTGATGGGTAAGATCACAGATCGTTTAAAAATAAGGGAGAGGATCTTTGAATCGCATGAGTGGCACCCCCCTGGAAAGCCTCAAGAAGATATTCGGCTATGCAACGTTTCGGCCCCCGCAGCAGGAGATCATTGAAGGACTCATCCGGGGCGAAGACGCCTTTGTCCTGATGCCCACCGGCGGCGGCAAATCGCTGTGCTATCAGATTCCGGCCCTGCACCGCGCAGGCGTGGGGATCGTGGTTTCTCCCCTGATTTCCCTGATGAAGGATCAGGTGGATGCCCTCCGGGCCTGCGGGGTTCGGGCGGCATTTTACAATTCTTCCCTGAAAAGCGAGGAGGCCCGCCAGGTTCTTTCTCTGCTGCACCGGGAAGAGCTGGACCTGCTCTATGTCGCGCCGGAACGGTTGATGAGCGAGGGGTTTGTCGAGCGGCTCCGCGAGATCCCCATCGCCCTGTTCGCCATCGACGAAGCGCACTGCATTTCCCAGTGGGGGCACGACTTCCGGCCGGAATACAGCAAGCTTGGCCAGCTGCGTAAGCTCTTTCCCGACATTCCCCTGATCGCCCTCACCGCCACGGCCGAGCCCCATACCCGCAAGGATATCCTCGAGCGTCTGGGCCTAAGCCGCTCCCAGTGTTATATCTCCGGCTTTGACCGGCCCAATATCCGCTATACCGTGCTGGAAAAACACAAGCCTTTTGCGCAGCTCACCAACTTTTTGCAGGGGCGGCGGGAGGAAGCGGGGATCGTCTACTGCCTGAGCCGGAAACGGGTGGAGAAGGTGACGGACCAGCTGCGCGAGGCCGGGTTTTCTGCGGCTTCCTATCATGCCGGGCTGCCGGCGATGCAGCGCCAACGGGTGCAGGAAGATTTCCTGCGGGACGATGTCCGGATCATCGTGGCCACGGTGGCCTTCGGCATGGGCATCGACAAATCCAATATCCGCTATGTGGTGCATTACGACATCCCCAAGAACATCGAAAGTTATTATCAGGAAACAGGCCGCGCCGGCCGCGATGGTCTGGCGGCCGAAGCCCTGCTGCTGTTCGGCTATGGCGATATCGCCCTGGCCCGCGGCCTGATCGAGAACAGCGACAATCCGGAGCAGAAGCGGATCGAACTCCACAAACTCAATACCATGGTGGGCTTTGCCGAGGCCTTGAGTTGCAGGCGGCAGGTGCTGCTCGGCTATTTCGGCGAGCGCCTGGCGGAAGACTGCGGGAATTGCGATATCTGCCTCAACCCTCCGGATATCGTCGCTCTGACGG
>JAJZSH010000026.1:0-5452 GCA_021822005.1 Deltaproteobacteria bacterium
TCCGGCCCAGGGGCGAGGAAAAGAAGCTGATCGAAAAGGATCCGGCTTTTAAGGCGCGCCGATGGGTGGTGGAACTGGCCCATTCCTGGTTCAACCGATTTCGCAAGTTGGTGCCGCGATACGAGAAGACGGACCTCTCGTACAATGCGTTGAATGCCTTGGCGGCGGCTATGATTGTTTTAAACAAGGTCATGGTTATTTATGGATAAGCTCTTAATCTTTGTCCCAATAAAAGCCGTTTTCCGGACTTAAAATGTCCTTTTTGTCGTCAAAAAATGCGCTGTAAGCCAAAACCGGAATGGCAACATAAAAATGTTATGCGCCGCTCATCCTAGATTGCCTTTTTCACCATATAAAAGCGCATTTTAAGAGCAAAAAAACAACCGCCTTTCGACAAAATCAGACGCATTATCAATTGGTTGTCTTGGTCCGACCCCACTCCACTCTCACTCCACTTCAACTCCACTTGTCGGATTTTTCTTTGTTGTCCTCCCGCCCCCTCTTTCTGCTGTTTTCTTGTTGATACCATCTTGGTATCATGCTAAGGTGACACATGCGGATTATTGCTCTGTCCACCCTGCGACTTTTCTGGAAAAAACATCCGGACGCCGAAATGCCGTTGAGAAATTGGCATGCCGAAGCGAGTCGGGCTAACTGGCGGACTCCAGCCGACATCAAGGCGGCTTATCGGAACGCCAGTTTCACTGCTAATAATCGGGTGGTGTTCAATATCAAGGGGAACGATTACCGTTTGGTGGTTGCCGTGCACTACGACCGGGGCCTGATGTATGTCCGCTTTGCAGGTACGCACCGTCAGTACGATACGATCAACGTGGAAACGATTTAAGGAGGCATGTATGGATCTGAAGCCTATCCGTACCAAGAACGATTATCAGACAGCTCTTGCGGAAGCAGAGCGGCTGTGGGACGCCCCCGCCAAATCGCCCGAAGCCGACCGGCTGGACGTGCTGGCGATGTTGATCGAGGATTACGAGCGTCAGCACTACTCGATACCAGACCCTGATCCTATTGAGTTTCTGCTCCACGTTATGGAAAGCCGCGGCCTGACTCGCAAGGATTTGACGCCCTGCATCGGCCCCCGTGGTCGAGTCTCGGACATTTTGAACCGCACTCGGCCCTTGACGCTGGAGATGATTCGGCACTTGGTGGATAAGTTGAATTTGCCCGCCGAGGTGCTGATCCAACCCTACGAATTACAGGGGAAGGCCGCCTGACATCTTCTAGGGCAGAGGGAGGACGCCCATGATTTCATGCGTTTCCCCAAGAGTCTCGGGGGCAGGTCTTGAAAAGTACCACCAGCGCCCAAGCGGGCAACAGGAAAAAAAGGCCCGCTGACGGGGTTCCCGAATTTCGGGGAGACCATCTTCAATTCCCGGCCAGCTTTTCCTGCAGCCCCGAGGCCCGCTCCACCCTTCTGCCCACCGCTGCCTCGATCTCCTGGGGCCGACCGACCAGGGCCACCTGCCGCCGGGCCCGGCTGATCCCGGTATAAAGGAGTTCCCTGCTCAACAGGGCCGAATCCTCTCCGGGCAGGACCAGGGCAACCCGGTCAAATTCAGAGCCCTGGCTCTTGTGGATGGTCATGGCAAAGGCTGTTTCGTGCGCAGGCAACTGGCGCAAGGAATAGGAACGGACCCCCTCCCTGTTTTCCGAAAAGAAAAAGGCCTTGAGCCCCTCACCGTTTTCCGCGGGCCAGAGGATGCCGGTCTCGCCATTAAAAAGGCGCAAGGGGTAGTTGTTGGCCTGGATCAGCACCGGTTTCCCTTTGTACCACGGGGTGCTCGGCTCGATCAGCCGGTGGCGGGCCAGAACCTTTTCCGCATATCGGTTCAGAGAGGAGACCCCCATCGGCCCGAGCCGGTGGGCACAGAGCAGCCGAAATTGTTCAAACAGCACTAGGGCCGCATGGGGGGCAACAGCCTCCAGAAAGGGGCGATATCCAGCCAGGATCATCTCCGCCAGGGGATGGCCCGGATCACCCTGCACCAAAGGCGGCAGCAGGCTGACTTCTGAAGAGCCCTGCTGTGCAAGGGAAACCGCCTCTTCCGCCTTGCCGGCATGGATTGCCCTGGCCAGAGCACCGATCCCTTCATGTGGAGAAAAACGGAAGCTTTCCGTAAGCCGGACAACGCACCGGCCCAGGGGATTTTCCCAGGACCCGGCCCCGTTGTCCAAAACCGCAGCGCAGATATCCCCCAGGATGGACCCTGCCTCCACCGAGGCAAGCTGATCCTTGTCGCCGAGCAGGACAAGCCGGGCCGTGGGCGGCACCGCCGCAAAGAGCTTGGCCATGAGGGCCACGTCGATCATCGAGGCCTCATCGACCACCACCACCTCGCAGGGCAAGGGATTTTCCCGATTATGGCGGAAGGTGGTCGGGTTCTCGGCGCGGTAGCCCAGAGCCCGATGGATGGTAGCCGCCTGGGTGGGCAGGGCCGCAACCAGCTCCTGCGGCAAAGACGACTCCCCGGTTTTTTTCTGCAGGGACTCGGTGAGTCGGGCAGCTGCCTTGCCGGTTGGGGCAAGAAGCAGAATGCGCGGCGACGGTTCTCCTGAAGCCTTGGCATAGAGCAGGAGCAGGGCCAGATACTTCGCGACCAGCGTGGTTTTGCCGGTGCCGGGTCCGCCGGTGATCAGGCCCAAACGCTCCCGGAAAATCCCGGCGCAGGCCCTGCGTTGTTGGGCATCCTGCTCCGTCCCGGTGAAAAGTTGGGAGAGGCAGGATTCGAGCCGGTCCTCCTGCACAGCCGCCGGGTTTGTGGCTCTGGCCCGAATCTCTTGGACAAGCTCCTCCTCGTACCGCCAGTAGCGTTGCAGATACAGACGCGGGCCTTCGAGCACCAGCGGGGCCAGATTGCCATCCCGGCTCACCAGAGGGCTTTCCTGAAGCTCCACAATCAGCTCTGCAAGCGAAGGGGCGGGTGAAAAAATATTCCCCCCCGATCCTCTTGCAAAACTCTGCCAGATTGACTCTTCCTGCCTTGACGGAAGAGGGTCCGGGGCAGAGTAAAATTGCAACCTGCCGGGTTCATCGCTGTTTCCCCCTCTCCCTAACCCTCCCCCGCCGGGGGGGAGGGGACTTTGAGGACTCGTCCCGATTGACTCCCCCTCCCTTGACGGGAGGGGGCCGGGGGGAGGGTGAAATTGCAGCCTGCCGGGTTCATCGCTGTTTCCCCCTCTCCCTAACCCTCCCCCGCCGGGGGGGAGGGAACTTTCCACCAATCGTTCCAGATCGAGGCAGACATGGCCATTGCCCACGGCCTTCCGGACAAGGGCGGCGAGAATAAGGGTCCGGGGAGGTGCGCTGGGGGCAAGGCACTGGAGGGTTCTGACAAAATAGCGGTCGAACTGACCCAGGGTTCCGTTGGCAATGAGCTGTTCAATCTCCCGGATCATGCACCCTCCCCCGCCAGGCTCTGGAATATCCCCGACAGCTGTTCGATGCGGGCCAGGGGCGGCAGATCGGCATAGACCCCGAAGTCCGGCCCGGAGTCCGGGTGCATTCCCTTGATAAACAGGTAAAAGACTCCGCCGAAATCCCGGTCGTAGTCATAGCCGGGCAAGCGGCAGGTCAGATAGCGGTGCAGGGCCACGGTGTAGATGTGGTATTGCAGAAAATAATGATGGTCGGCCATGGCTGCGGGCAGTTTATTCTGGGCATAATCATCCCGGCTTACGCCAAGATGGTTGCTCTTGTAGTCAAACAGATACCATTTGCCCTCGAAAACGCAGATCAGATCCATAAACCCCTTGAGAAAGCCGCGCAGAGGGATGAAGCACAAGGAGCGCAAGGTCTCGGCATACCCGGCGGGAATCCCTTGGGGATGATCAATAAACGGGCGGGCCAGGAGTTCGGCGGACAGGCTGGCATCCTCACCCAGACCTGCGCCCACTGGAAAGGTGAAGGGCATCTCGATGAGGCGCTGATCGTCGCCGATATCCCCCAGACAAAAACCATCCGTTGCGCGCAGGGGCGTCTTAAGAACCTCGGCGAAGGCCCGGCAGACCGGGGCAAGCCACAGCTCCGGATACCCGTAAAAACGGAGCTGTTCCCGCACCTGCTCCCGCAATTGCGCGGGGTTCTCCGCCTGAAAAGAAATTTTTTCAAAGAGGGTGTGAAAGAAATTCCCGGCCATCGGCCCTTTGGGAAACTGGGCCAACGGAAGCTGAGAGGCGGAAGGAATCGGCATATCCAAAGACATGGCCGGACCCTCTGTCCCGGCTTCCGGCTCCCTCTCCCCTGGATCATGGCCGCTCTGGGCGGTGAGGTGGGAAAAACTGCCGATCCGCCAGACCTGTTTGAGCTTGCGGCTCGGGACCCGACAGGCCAGGGGCGAAGGAGCATCCGGTTTGGCCGCTTCGCCAGCCGGAGCCGGAACCAGTTGCAGCTGCCGAACCTGCCAGCCTTCGCTTGCACGGGCGCGATCCTGAAGCCGGGCCAGCAGCTCTTGGGCAGTGCACCCCTTGAGATGCTGTTGCAACGCCTCCGGGCTGCCGGGTTCTTCAGCGCTGGCCTGATCTCCGTGGAGGAGCCAGGCCAGAGCACTGGCATCGTACCCGGAGACCGGGGTCCAGAAGAGATGGCAGCTATGCCGGGCCCGGGTCAGGGCGACATAGGCAAGCCGCAGCTCTTCGGCAAAACGCTCGGCAGCAGCCAGGGCCCGGGCCCGCTCGTCGGGAAAGAGGACGATCCTGCCCTGCCAGTCGGCCTCCGGATCATGGAGAGAAACAAAGGGCTGTCTGCTGGTGCCGCCGCCCCCCAGGAAGAGATAGGGGCAATAGACTATGGGATACTCAAGCCCCTTGCTGCGGTGGATGGTGACCAGCTGCACGGCATCCTCGTCGCTTTCCAGGCGCAGCTCAGCCTCTTCTCCGGTCTCGCTTGCGGCAAGGGTCCGGCTGAACCAATCCACCAGCATCTCCGGGCTGAGATGGTTCCGGCTCTCCGCCTCCTGGAGCAGTTCGGCAAGATGACGCAGGTTGGTCAGGCGGCGCTCTCCGTCTTCCAGCAAAAGCAGCCGCCCGGTGACGCCATGTTCCTGCCAGGCCGCCATCAGCATCCGCATGACCCCGTTTTTCCGCCAGACACCCTGCCAGAAAGAAAGCCGCCCCATGAGTCCGTGCAGCTCGGCCTCCGCCTGGTTGAGCCGCTCGAGATCATGGGCGGTAAAGCCGAGCATCGTGGTGGCAAGAGCCTTGCGGAGCAGTTGCTCATTGCCCGGCTCGGCCACCGCCGAAAGAAGCCGCAGACACTCCTGCGCCTCGGGGCTACCCCAGACACTGGCCTTGCTCTGGAGCACACCGTTTATGCCCCGGCCCCGCAAGGCGGCCTGGATCTCCGCCGCCTGGGTATTGGTGCGGACCAGCACGGCAATGTCACCGGCCCGGACGGCCCGGTCCCCGATCCTCCCATCCCCACCCAGCAGCCCGG
>JAJZSH010000026.1:5462-19382 GCA_021822005.1 Deltaproteobacteria bacterium
GGTCAGGAATCAGGGGAACAAGCTGTTTTTTGACAAGACGCCCCCCCCTGGTTGGGCAGAGCCCCTCGGGCAGGATGAGAAACTGGAGGGGCTCCGAGCCGAGCATGGTGGAATGCCAGAGATCTTCCGCCCCAGGCCGGGCGGCAACCTGGGCGTAGCCGATCCGACCATCGACAAAGGGCTGGGCCAGTGCGCCGTACAGAGAGTTGAGCGCCGCCACCATCTTCCGGTCGGCCCGCCAGTTGGTGGTCATGGTGTGCTTTTCAGACTCTGCCTGACCGGCGGCGTCGAGATAGGCATGGATATCCGCGCCCCGAAAGGCATAGATGGCCTGCTTGGGATCGCCGATCAGAAAAAGAGCCTCCTTGCCGCCTCCCCCGTAGATGGTCCGGAAGATACGGTACTGGACCGGATCAGTGTCCTGAAACTCGTCGATGAGCGCCACCGGGAACCGGGTCCGAATCCGCTGGGCAAGCTGCGCCCCTGTCCCCTGGCCTCCCTGTAGTGCCCGGTCCAGCCCAGTGAGGAGTTCATCAAAGGACTGTTGCTGCCCGGCCAGCAGACGCTTGGGCAGCTCGACCCGGATATACCGCGCCGCGCCGGCAAGAAACAACGCCTGGCTCTGTGCGGCCATGGCCTCGCCCTGGGCAACCAATCTGCCCCAAGAGGCGAAGAAGGGGTTGGTTTGCGCCAACCCTTTTTTCAGGGCCGTTGCCGTGAACACCTTGCCATCCGGCTGAAAGATATTTTCTTCGGCCAGGAGTTCCGCCTGTCCCGGCAGGGCAAAGGCAGTTGGCTCAGCCCCGGCGAAAAAATCAGCGATTCGGTCAAGCAAGCCTTTGGCCAACAGGGTTTTAAAAGAAGCGGCCAGCCCCTCCGCCTGGACAAAATATCGGGCCAGAGCCTCGCTCTGCTCCTGCCAACAGGCCCTGGCCTCGGCATAAAGTCGGCAATACTCCTTCACCTGAACCGGCATATCCTCCGCCGCCGAAATCTCGCCGACAATGACAAAATCGCCGTGCCGGATCGCCTCCTGGGTCAAGGCGCGCAACTGGCCGGGGGAAACCCCTTGCCTGACCAGGCTTGCCAACCGGTGATCCAGATCGTAAAAAAATCCGCTCCAGTAATCATCGGTGATCTCCCGCGCCAAGGTCTCGGTGGCGCCGGTAAGCTCCAGTTCAAAGAGCAGACCGGTTTCCAGGGCATGCTGCTGCAAAACCCGATGGGCAAAGCCGTGGATGGTGGAGATTGCTCCCTTGTCAATGTCGCTTACGGCCCGGGCAAGAAGACGGCGGTCTGCCTCAAAGTCGGTGCTGCGTTCCAGGAGTTGGCAGAGAAATGGATCTTCCCCGCCTTGCTGATCCTGAAAAGCCTGCGTCGCCGAGCGTAGCCGCGTCCTGATCCGTTCGTGCAATTCCGCCGTAGCCGCCTCGGTGAAGGTGACCACCAGAATCTGCTCCACGGTCAACCGCCGCTCCAGCAACAACCGCAGATAGAGGGAGGTGATGGAATAGGTCTTGCCCGTGCCGGCGCTGGCCTCAATGAGCTGCACGCCGGTGCCAGCCACCAGAAACGGATCAAAGGCCCGGCTCATAATTCCTCCATCTGCATGAGCATGGGCGTGAAGATGCGGGTGGCAAGTTCGGCAAAGGCTGGAGACTTGCCTTCGCCGTACAGAGCATAGCTTGGGGAAACAGGGAGGGCGTCGGCAAAAAGCTGGCGGCAGTAAGGGTCTTCCCCTTCGCCGGGCATAAAGTCGTTGCCGAGGTACTCCTCCCCGGCCTTGGCAAAGGCGCTAATGCGCCGTTCCTGCTCGGTTCCCTTGCCCGAGGCAATGGTCCGGGCAAAGACAAGCCCGCTTTTGGGAAAAAATGGCATTGGCTCACTCAAACCATCCGCGAAAAGGGTGACCAGATCGAGCAGCACACTTGCGGCCTCGCGCACCGGAGATAGGCGGAGAACCTGAGCAGCCCCCTTGTCGCTCCCTCTGCCGATCACAATCGTTTCGCAGCGCTGGTCCTCGGGGGCAACGGCGGAAAGAAAAAGATGCTCCAGCCAGACCGGCAGCAATATCCGGCCATGGAGCAGGCTGTTGGTCCAATACACATGCCCCCGGGGGTATCTACCGCTCAACTCGCCGTGCAGGGTGATCTCCGGAGAAAGCACGATTTCCCGGCGCACAGGCGGAAGTGCCTCCCCTGTTTCATAGGCAAGAAGCTGTTCCACGATGGGCCGCACCGTCTCCCTGATCTCGGCAAAAACCGCCTGCGCCCCCTGGCCCAGGGGAAGCCGCCCCTCCCCCCGCCAGCGGGCGAGCAGGTTTTCCGGCTTTGCCAACCCCTCCCCTTTCATGGCCAGCAGATCCCGGCTCAGCTGATATTTCTCCAGGGCATCAAGATGGATGGGTTCACGATCCTGGAGCGCCCGGCTTCTTTCCTGCAAAAAAAGACCAAGCCGGTTTTCAAGAAACCAGCGGACCGGATGCTGCAAATAACGGGACAACTCCGGGATGGAGACCGAGTCCGGGCTGAAGGCGGCGGGCGGCAAAGGCTCGGGCAAAAAGGCATGCCGGGCGCGGAGTCCTGTTTGTTTTGCCTGGGCAGCCCGGCAGTATTCCGTGGCAAAACTGCACAGTCTTTCATCCGCTCCGGAAAAGTATTTCCGGCTGAAAGGCTGGAGGGGATGCCGGACCACAATCCGCTCCACCAGTCTTTTTCTCCGCTCGACAAAACAATCCCCGCCGGGGCAGGAAGCGTCAAGCTCAAGGCTGAAACTCTCCGCCAGGCTGTCCACCAGCTCTTCAACCACCACGGCGGGGGGAAGCTCCTTGCCGTCCCGCAGGGTATTGCCCAGATAAAAAACCAGAAATTTGCTGCGGGCGGCAAGCAAGGCTTCCAGGAAGATATACCGGTCATCGTTGCGTTTGGCCCGGTCGCCCCGCTGGGGGTAACGGGCAATCAGATCAAAGCTCTGCGGGTGCTCCACCCGAGGAAAATCCCCATCGTTCATGCCCAGCAGGCAGATAACCTTGAAGGGGATCGAGCGCATGGGCAGCATGCCGCAGAAGGTAAGGCCGCCCTCGAGAAAGCCCTGGGCCGTTGCCTGGCCGGACAGCTTCTCCTTGAGCAGCATAATGAGCCCGTTCAGGTCAAGGGGCTGAGTGAACCCTGCATCCTGGGCCTCAAGGGCAATCTGGGCTAGGCCATCACGGATCTTCTGCAGCTGCCAGGCCTGGGGAGAATCCTCCAGAAAAAGCGTTTGGAGCAGATCGTTGAGAACGCGCTGCCAGTCTTGCATCTCCCTGGCGGAAGACAGCTTCTCTGCCTCTGCAAACAGAGTCTCGCAAAAATGGATAAACCGGCCAGCAAGCTCGGCCGCCTGGCCCTCGATCTCCTCATAGGGCAGAACCTCGCCCAGGAAAGTCCCGTCAGCACGGACGGCGTAGCCCAGAACCAGACGATCAAAGCCAAACCGCCAGGTGTTCTGCCGGTCTTTCGGCTGCTGCAGCGACTCCCGGTGCAGCTCGTCAATTCCCCACCTGATCCCGGTTTTTTCCACCCAGAGCCTGATTCTGGGCAGGTCATCGGGGGTAATGCCGTAATTTTGCTGGACTGTCTCGCAGGCCAGCAGATCCAGGATCTCCGAGGCCGACATTCTGCCGGGGGCCATCTGGAGAAAACGGAAAAAAACATCAATGAGCGGGGCCCCGCTTAACAGGGACCGGTCCGCGATCCGGTAGGGAATAAAGCGCCGGTCCTCCGGGGAGAGCCCGAAGACCGCCTCGATGAGCGGTGCGTAGGCTGAGACCTCGGGCAGCATGACCACGATGTCGCGGGGGACAAGATCCGGATCATCCTGGAGCAGGGCCAGCAATTGATCCTGCAAGACCTCGACCTCGCGGAGACGGCTGTGGCAGGCATGGATACGAATGGAAGAATCATCTCCAGCCAGGATTCGGGGAGAAACGCTCCCGCTTGCCGGACACCGGTGGCTCAGATGCAGGATATCGTTCTGCAGCACCTCCAGCATGGTCTGCGGCGCGGCATGGGCGGTGTACTGTTCTCCCGCCTCGACATAGGGAACCTCGTTTTCAAGAACCTCCTGAAAATCCCGGGCCATGGCGCCCATGGAGGCAAGAAGCGGATGGCCGACCTCCAGATACAGATCTGCCTGGTCCAGGCCGGAAGGCAAACGGGCCAGGGCGCGGTGGGCCTCGGACTGGGAGCGGATGTCGGCAAAGTAGCCTTCCGCCGGGGAGAAAAGATGGAAATGCACCGGCAGGATTTGCGCCAGTTCGCCCATGATGCCGAGATAGACCGTGGGCAGGGTGTCGATGCCGAAAAGGGAAACCCTGGCTGGCAGGAGATGGGGAAAGGGGATGGCGCCGGCGGCCAGGGCGTGCCTGGCTTGCAGCATGAGCCGGGCCGGGGAACAGCAGCCCAGATGCGCCACCAGCCGCCGCCAGAGCTTGGGCTGCCAGAGATCCTCCTCCAGAGCATGTCCAAAGGCCCGGTTCTCTCCTTCCTCCCAGGCAAGGATCATTTCTGGCCGGTACACCGCGTATTGATCGAAGAGATGGGCGATCTGCCTGGCCAGCTGGAGTTTCTTGCCCAACGGGCCATCGACGAGGTAGGAGGTCAGGGGAGAAAAATCGGGATCGTTGCGGCAGTCCTCCAGAAGGGCGCAGATCACAAAAGCGAGCCTTTCCCGGCTGTACCTCTGCACCCGGTCGCCCTCTTCCCCAAGGGTTGCCCGCAGTACCCGCTGGACAAACTGCCGGGGATGGGGAAAATCGGGATTGGCCCACACCCCGAACCTGCCTGAAAGCTGCATGGCAAGCCAGGTCGCCATCCCCTTGCTTTGCACGACAATGCACTCGGGCGCAATCGGCGAAGAAAGCGGCTCCTGCAAAACGTCTGCCAGCGAGTCCAGCAGGGCCTCAACCCTGTTGGCCCGATACATATGCATGGCGCTCTTCATGACCTTATCCGGCACTATGCGGCAGAGCTATGACAGAGGAGGGCGCAACAGACGTTGTCTGAAAAAACCGGCAGCCACAAGACAGCGGATCAGGCCGCCAAGCGCCGGAGACAGTCCTGCAGCCTGGTGACAAGCTGGCCAAGTTCGGGCTTGGATATCTGATCGTCAGCGCCCACGGCCTCTCCCTTGTGACGGGCCGTATCGTTGATCAACGAAGAAAAAAGCATGACGGGAATACCATCGTACCCGTTATTTTCCTTGATCCGCTTACAGAAATTATGCCCGTCCATGCGCGGCATTTCAATATCGCTGATCACGGCCAGCACCTCGTCGTGCAGGGTGCCATTGGTTCTCAGTTTTTCCAGATACTCCCAGGCATCCTGCCCGTCCGAATGGGCGACAACCCGGTATCCCGCCCTTTCCAGCATTTTTCGGATCTGATCCTGAATGACGCGCGAATCATCGGCAATGACCACGGCCTTGTCGGCCTGGGCCGCATCGGGACGTTCCGAGATGGAATGGGCTTCGGAATCAATAACCATGCTGGGGTCTATGGAGGCGATAATGCTCTCGAAATCAACCATCTGGACAATATTGCCATCCACAAGGCATACCCCGGTGAGACTGCTGTAATGGGAAATGATTGGCGGCGGCGGCAGGATTGCCGTCCAGCTGACCCGGTAGACCTTATCCACCCCGTGGGCAATAAAGCCGAAAAACTTGCCGTTGATCTCGGTTACAATGACCACCCATTTGACTCTTGCCTCCGGAGAAAGATCCGGCTCATAGCCAAACCATTCACACAGATCGATCAGGGGGATGGTCCGGTCCCGCAGCAGAAAAACGCCTTTCATGGACGACACGCTTTCCGGGATCTCGGTCAAGGTTTCAGGCATGGCCACCAACTCCCGCACCTTGGCGGCATTGATGCCATAGGCCGTCCTGCTGATGGAATCGGTGGTCTTGTCGTGCCACTGGAGAAAAAAGGTTATGATCTCCAGCTCGTTTGTCCCGGATTGCAAAAGAATATCGGTTTTGTAACCAGCGGCTTGCTTCATGTAAAGGCTCCAATGTGTCAGGATACTGCCCAGGAGGAATGATATCTTTTACAATTATAGGAAAGCGGGAAATTACTCAACTAAATAATGTCCGTCCGGAAACGAGCGATTTCGTTCGAGAGCAAGGCGCGAGGGAGACGAAAAAGCGGAGCGTACATATAAGGTACGTGAGCATTTTTCGGCGACTGAGCAACGCGGCAATCGGGCGAAAGGGCCGTTTCCGGACGGGCACTAAATAATCAAGCACGACAGGGTGCGGGAAGGCCCGTACAGGCTCCTACACCCTGTGTTTTTGCAAAACCCCGGCCATGGTCTGAAACAGGTTCCTGGCCTGAATGGGTTTGACGCAGTAATCATCCATCCCGGCGGCCAGGCACTGTTCCTTGTAACCCTGGATGGCATGGGCGGTGAGGGCGATATCACCGATCCTTTTTTGCAATTTGACTTCTGACAAAAGGGGAGTATAATCTCGCACCGAATCATGACGGCCCCGGTCCCGCAGAAAAAATCGGGTGAATGCCATGACGCCCGGGCCTTGGTCCAGTCAGTCTGCACATTAACCCGCATCATGGAGTGTTTATGTCGAGTTCCCTGCGCTGGAAAATCACCCTCCTGCTCTTTGTCACCCTCTTTGCCGGCCTGACCGTTGCTCCTTCCTTCACCAGGGTTCCGGCCTGGTGGCAGAAATATCTCGCTCCGGCAGGGCTGAAGCTGGGCCTGGACCTGCAGGGCGGCATGCACCTGGTTCTCAAGGTGGATCTCAAAAAGGCCATTGAAAACAATCTGGACCTCTCGGTCCAGGATCTCAAAGATGCCCTGGCCGAGAAAAAGATCACCGTGGTCCGCACCGCTTCCGGCGACGCGCGCAAGATCATTCTGACCCTGCCCAACACCGGCGCCCTGGAAACAGTCAAGCAGACAATCACCAAGGACTTCCCCGACCTTGCCGTCGACTTCCAGACCGACCAGGGAACCTTCCCGCGAATCATCCTCAGCCTGAAACAGGAAAGAATCGATTTCATCAACAACAAGGCGGTGGACCAGTCCTTGGAGATTCTCCGAAACCGGGTCGACCAGTTCGGCGTGGCGGAGCCGGCCATTGTCCGGCAGGGGACGGACGAAATCGTCATTCAGCTGCCCGGAGTCAAGGATCCGCAGCGCGCCCTGAATCTCATCGGGCGCACCGCCCAGCTCGAGTTCAAGCTGGTGGACGACACGGCTGGCCTCAATTTGCCGCAGCTCATCACCCAGGCCATCCAGGCCGGCCAGTGGCAGGAGGGCGGCACCCGAAAACAGCTCAATCTCGCCTTGCAGAGCAGGCTCCCGGCAGGTTCCGAGATCTATTTCGAAAAAGAGGTGGACCAAAAAACCAAGAAGGAAACAAAATTGCCCATCCTGCTCAAGAGCCAGGTGCTGTTGACCGGTGACATGGTCAAGGATGCCCAGGTCCGGGTGGGCGGCAACTTCAACGAGCCCTACGTCGGCCTCGACTTTACCGGTCGTGGCGGCACGATTTTCGGCCAGGTCACGGAAAAAAGCGTGGGCAAACGCTTTGCCATTGTCCTGGATGAGGTGGTCCGCTCGGCTCCGGTGATCCGGGAAAAGATCCTCGGCGGCAGCGCCCAGATCTCCGGCAGCTTCAGCTACGAGGAGGCGACCGACCTGGCCATTGTCCTGCGGATCGGCGCCCTGCCCGCCCCGGTGGAGATTGTTCAGAACCTCACGGTCGGCGCCTCCCTTGGTCAGGACTCCATCAACAAGGGGTTGATGAGCGGCCTGCTGGGCACCTTCCTGGTGGTGGTGTTCATGACCGTTTACTACCGGCTCTCCGGGGTCATCGCCAACCTCTCCATGGTCCTGAACATCCTCCTGCTCTTTGCCGGGCTGGCCATGATGGGCGGCACCCTGACCCTGCCGGGCATTGCCGGCATCATCCTCTCCATCGGCATGGCGGTGGACTCGAACATCGTCATCTTCGAACGGATGCGCGATGAGTTCGCCCTGGGCAAATCCGTCCGCTCCGGGGTCGAAGCCGGTTATGCCAAGGCGTTCTGGACCATCATCGACGCCCATGTGACCACCCTTATCACCGCCCTGGCCCTGTTTCTCTTCGGCACCGGCCCGATCAAGGGCTTTGCCGCCACCCTGTCGCTGGGCATCATCTTCAATCTCTTCTCCACCCTCTTCGCCTCCCGGTTGTTCTACGACTCCATGCAGGGCAAACGGAAACTCAAGAAGCTCTCCTTCCTGCTGTTTCTCAAGAATCCGAACCTTGACTACATGCGGATCAAGAAATTGAGCTTCGCCATCTCCGGCACCTGCGCGCTCATCGGCTGCCTGGCCTTTGTCCAGATCATACGCGGCCAGGCCAATATGGGCGTGGATTTTTCCGGCGGCACCCTGCTCCAGTACCAGTCCACCCAGCCCTTTTCCCTGGGCGAGGTGCGCACCGCCCTGGCAAAGGGGAATCTTGAGGGCGTCGAACTGCAAAAGGTCGAGGGCGAAAACCGGTTGATCGTCAAGATAAAAAACAGCGAAAAGGTGGTGGGCCACGTTTCCGAGACGGTCACCGCCCAGCTGAACACCGATTTTCCCAACAACCGGTTCATTGTGGAAAATCAGTCGGAAATCGGCTCCTCGGTAAGCGACACCTTGCGCTCAAAAGCGCTGCTGGCCGTGGTCATCTCCCTGTTGGGGGTGGTCGTGTACCTGGGGTTGCGTTTTGATCTGCGTTTCGGCATTGCCGCCACCCTTGCCACGCTCCATGACGTTCTGGCGGTGCTTGGTCTCATCTGGCTGCTCAACATGGAGATCACCTTGCTCACCGTCACCGCGCTCCTGACCCTGGCCGGGTATTCCTTGAACGACACCGTGATCATCTTCGACCGGATCCGCGAAAACCAGCGCAAGAGCGAAGACCCGGAAAACATCACCGACGCCCTGATCAATACCAGCACCAACGAGGTCTTGAGCCGCTCCATCGTCACCGCGCTCACCGTGTTCCTGGTTCTCGCGGCCCTGTACGCCTTGGGCGGCGCGGTGATTCACGACTTTTCCTTCGCCCTGCTGGTGGGGGTCATGGTGGGCACCTACTCCTCGGTCTTCGTGGCCAGCCCCCTGCTCACTCTCTGGCACCGCGGGAAGACCGCCTAGCCATGCGCCCCGATCTTGCCCCAGAGCATGTCCGCCAGCTAAATCCGGACGAGACCTTCCGGTTCAGCTGCCATCCCGGCGTTGCCTGCTTTACGGACTGCTGCCGGCAGCTTGACCTGACCCTCAGCCCTTACGATGTGCTCCGGCTGAGCAAACATCTGGGGCTTGCACCCTCAACCTTCCTCGACCGGTACGCGCTCATCGAGCAGGAAGAGGGCAGCACCTTTCCCCGGGTTTACCTGGGCATGGTGGATGATGGCCGGGCCAGCTGCCCGTTTGTGACCGCCACCGGTTGCAGCGTCTATGCAGACCGACCCGGCGCCTGCCGGACCTATCCCTTGGGACGCGGGGCCTTTACCACTGCGGACGGCGGTCGGCAGGAAATGCATGTCCTCCTCACGGAGCCCCACTGCAAAGGGTTTACCAACGGCGATCCCCAGAACATCACCGCCTGGCAAAAGGACCAGGACCTGTCCACCTACAATGGTATGAACGATGAACTGCTGACCATCCTCCACCATCCCCGCCTCAAGGAGGGGCGCCAGCCGGAAGCGCGTGAGATGGAAATCTTCCTGGCCCTGTACTCCCTGGATACCTTCCGGCAGCAGGTCCTCGACGCCACGCTTGCCCTGCCCATCCCCATCACGGACAGCGAACGGCAAAAAATTGCCACGGAAGACCTTGCCCTGTTACGTCTCGGCATCAGGTGGTTGGACCATGTCCTCTCCGGACACTGACAACCACCAGACCAGCCCCTCTTCCGGGCAGATGCAGGGCGAACCGCCCCTTGGCCGGGAGCTTACCGCACGGCTGCTGGCCATTTCCCACGAATACTGCCAAGCCGAAGGCGGCTGCCATGGCCCGGATCACACCGAACGGGTCCACAACCTGGCCCTGCATATCGGCCGTCTGATGAACGCCCGCCTGGATATCCTCAGCGCCGCTGCTCTGCTCCACGACATAGGCCGCAGCCACGAAATGCTGTCCCAGGGCAAGATCTGCCATGCCACCAAAGGTGCGGAGATGTCGCGCACCATTCTCACCGGCTTGGGTTTTTCCCCGGAGATGCAGGAAGCAATCCTCCACTGCATCGAAGCGCACCGCTACCGCAACAACAAGGCGCCGGAAACCCTGGAAGCCAAGATCCTTTTTGACGCGGACAAGCTTGACTCCATCGGCGCCATCGGCATTGGCCGGGCCTTTCTCTTTGCCGGCCAGGTAGGCGCCCGGCTGCACAACCGCGGGGTGGATGTGGCGAAAACCTCCTCCTACTCCACCGAAGACACGGCCTATCGGGAATTCCTGGTGAAACTCTGCAAGATCAAAGACAAGATGCTGACCCCGGAAGGCAAACGGTTGGCCGCCGAGCGGCATGAGTTCATGGAGGTCTTTTTCAAACGGTTGGACAAGGAAATCCACGGAAGCCCCCCGAACAACCCCGACAACTCGCAATAACCCAGGCCCGCCCTTGGACACCACCAGCCAACGTCTCGCCATCATCATCAAAGACCTGCGCCGGGCCGTCCTGGCGATGGGGCTTGGACTGCTCCTGGGCTGCCTTGGTTTCTACAGCATTTCCAGTCAGTTACTGGCCGCAATCCAGAGCCATCTCCACCAGAAACTCGCTTTCTTCACGGTGGCCGAACCCTTTCTCGCCCATGTCACCGTCTCCCTGGCCATGACGATCTTCAGCATCATGCCCATGCTCAGCTACTTTCTCTGGCGCGCCCTGGCCAAGCCCTTCACATTATCCCGCTCCCTTGTTTTCTGGTTTGTGATTTTCTCCTGCTTTTTGTTCTACAGCGGAGCCGCCTTCTGCTATTTCGTCACCCTGCCTTTCGGCATCGATTTTCTTCTGGATTTCCAGACGGAACAGCTCAAGCCGGTTATCTCCATCAGCGCCTTTGTTTCCTTTGTTTCCATCTTTGTCCTCGCCTTTGGACTGATCTTTGAACTGCCCATCTTCATGGTTTTCATGGCCAAGATACAAATCCTGCCCAGGGCGATCTTTGAAAAAAACCGCCGCTACGCCGTGCTGGTTATCAGCATCATCGCCGCTCTGCTCACCCCGACCCCCGATATTTTCAATATGCTGCTCATGGGCATCCCCCTCTATATGCTGTACGAACTTGGGATCGTTGTTCTGAAACTGCTGCGGATACCGTAAGCCGCCGCATCTTTTCCATCCGACTCCGTTACCGGTTGCCGGCCGAAATCATCTGCCAAGCTCGATGATCCTTGCCCCTTTCGGTATTGTCTCGTCGGCGCTCAACTGACTGTAATGTTTCCCCATACCAACACCCTGCCCCAAGGGCTGAGGTGTTGCATTTCATTTTAGATCCCGCCCCCCTTGTGAGAAAACAAATATCCGACTTTTTCCGGGTTGACAAATATCCTGTCGCACGCTAAGCATGACATAGAATAGGAGCTCCCAGGGAGGGACCGGGTCTCCTGGACTGGCCTGAAATAATGCAATAACGCAAGCCGGCCGCCGTTCCTTTCTTTATGAGCATGACGCTGATCTTTTCATGCGCGATTATTGCCAGGTAATGGTTTCTTGGAATTTCTTGCAGGCATTATTTACAGCAGGTCGTCGAGCGGACTCTTAACCCCATAGCCCCCCTGGGCCAGGACATGGGTATAAATCATGGTCGTGGTCACGTCCTTGTGCCCGAGCAAGGCCTGAATGGTGCGGATATCCGTGCCGCGTTGCAGCAGATGGGTGGCAAAGCTGTGCCGGAAGGTATGGGCGCTCACTTTCTTGCTGATTTCTCTTTGTCTGACGGCGGCCTTGATGGCCTTGTTGATGACGCTCGGGTCGACATGATGGCGGCGCACCTTGCCGCCGGCCCTGGGATCGGCTGACAGATCGCGGGCGGGAAAGACATACTGCCAGATCCATTCACGCTGAGCGCCGGGATACTTCTTCGCCAGGGCATGGGGCAGATAGACTTCGCCAAAACCGGCCTGAAGGTCTTTCTCATGGAGTAGGCGAACCCGCTCAAGGTGATTTTCGAGCAAAGGAACAAGAGCAACCGGCAAAGGAGTCACCCTGTCCTTGTCACCCTTACCGGAACGGACCGTGATCTGTTTGTAACCGAAATCGATGTCCTTGACACGAAGCCGTATCGCTTCCATGATCCTGAGACCGCCGCCATACAGCAGCTTGGTCGCGAGTTGCGGTGTTCCGTGCATGAGGGAGAGAATGCCACTCACCTCCTCACGGGTGAGAACTTCGGGAACATTGGTTTTCTTTCGGGAACGGACGGCATCGATCTCCTTGTCCAGAGGCGTTTTGAGGAATCGTCTGTACAGAAAGATCAAGGCGTTCATGGCCTGATTCTGAGTGGCCGGGGCGACATCTTCTTCACTGGCGAGATGGGTAAGGAAGGATTCGATTTTCTTTTCTTCCTCACCGTTGAGGTTTTCTCGCCTCGTCATATTGTGGAAACGGATGAAGCGCTTAATCCAGTCACAATAGGCTCTCTCAGTGTGAATTGAATAGTGATGCAACCGCATGAAGTCGCTGAGTTCATCGATAATTTTACGTTTTTTCGAATCTGCCATGGATGTGCTCACTGGACAAAAAAGGTTGCGAAGTAGATGATAACAGGACAGGGCAATTATGCCCGATTTGGCGGTAATTATCAACTTATCAGGGCAAATTGACCTGATAATCAATGGTTAGGCCACTCAATCCACAGCAAGGGAGTATTGTCATGCCAACAAAAGACGATTTTCGTAAAGTTGCACGCTCAGTTAAAAAGGAACTAGATTCTGATCGCCTCGCTTTCAAAACATACCAGCGCGATAAATTCACAACAGAGTTAAAAGCTGTCGCTGGCAGTGGCGCCCACGCGAGCGGTGGAGATACTTGGCAAGAGCTTGAAGCAGCATTCGTTCAAGAAGGCCTTTTAGTATTTCCACCACTCGATGAAACAGAAGAAGATGGTTTCACGCGCGTCTACAGAAGCGGTAGCCGTATTGCAGGTATTTTAAATGCCATTCGCTTTCCTGGGGGCGGCAGCGATGAAGAACTTTCCACATTGCTCGGCAAACTGAAGACTCCCGCCTTTGAGTAAATAAGTGGCCTAACATGGCGTTCGAGAGGGACGCGCCTAAAGCGGCGCGCCCCTCAACTTTACGTTATATGTCACACACGTTAAGTAGCAGGCGGTTCGTCAATGGTTGCGGTTCGGGTTGGTTCGGTGCCGTGTTGGGTGGGTGGTTTCGGGTGCGCGTTGGTTTGGCGGGTAATGGTTCGCTCATCGCAATCTGATCGCTGGTTTTCTGTTTGGGGTTTGCAGTTCGTGGTGTTTGTTATTGTGTGCGCGCCGGGTTGCATGTGGTTCTGGTTTCGGGCGGTTGGTTTGCTTCATCTCTCGCCCAAACAAACAACGCGGCTTCGGGCGGCGGGTTTCTGAAAGGCCTGCCCGGAAAGTTGGGTTAAACAGTGGCGCACGAAGAAACGGTAATGGTGGCTGGTCGTCATGCGGGTTTGTTCAAGTGCGCAGGCGTTACCTCCCTGCCTTCGTTTAGCTTTCGTGCGCCATATAACACGTCGTTCAAGCGGACGCGGTTAGCGTGGCATGTTTCCTGTTGTCTTGTTCCGCGCGCCGCTTAACTCCAACGTTAGGTTACTTGCATCAGCGGGCACTAGAAAAATTACCGAGGAGAGAAAATGACTGACCCTTTGTCGCTTGAAACAATTATTGCAGAGTTCAACGAC
>JAJZSH010000027.1 GCA_021822005.1 Deltaproteobacteria bacterium
CATCCGCCAAAGCCCGACAGCCCACGCCCTCTCCTGAAATCCCGCAGGCGCCTGCCTGGGCCCCTGGCGATACCATTCTTAACCGTTATCATATCGAACAGGTTATGTCGGGATCCATGGGGAACGTTTACATTTCCGAGCATCTCGGCTGGAAAATAAAGGTCGCGATCAAAGCTCCCCGGCCTGAAGTCCTTGCAGACCGTGAGGGCATGCGCCGGATACTCAAGGAAGCCAACAGCTGGGTCCGGATGGGCATGCATCCCAATGTCGCCTCCTGTTTTTATGTTCTTGGCATCAACAAGATCCCCCATCTTTTCATTGAATTCATCGATGGAGGAAATCTTTCCGACTGGATCAAGGCCGGCCGTTGCAGAAATCTCCGCACCGCCCTGTCTCTTGCCATTCAGTTCTGTCACGGCATGGAATTTACCCACCAGCGTGGCATTATCCATCGCGATATCAAACCCCAGAATATCCTGATCACCAAAAACTCCTTGCTGAAAATAACCGACTTCGGCATCCTCCTTGCCCATGGGGATACGGAAAAAGGCGATGGCCAGATCCCTGGTCTTGATCCAGCAGACCATGAGGCAACCATCGGTTTTCGGGGAACCCTCGGCTACGCCTCTCCGGAACAACTGCGCAACGCCCACGCGGTTGACCTGCGGACTGATATTTTCTCATTCGGCCTGTGCCTCTGGGTCATGCTCTGCGGCAAGAAGCCATTTGCCAACAATGCGGTGGAACATAAAATACCCGCCCCGACTCCGGCGGCGCCGGATATCAAATTCTCCGCAGCGCTCAAAGATGTTTTACGCAAAAGCGTTGCCTACAATCCAGACGACCGCTATCAGAATTTTGCCGAAATGAGGGAGGCCCTGAACGGGGCCTATACCGCGGCCTTTAACACCGCGTGCCCCTATGCGGAACTCAGCAATATCGATCTCAGGGCGGACAGCCTTAACAACAGAGCCGTCTCCCTTTTTGAGCTGGGGGAAAGCAGAGAGGCTGCCGCCTGCCTGAACAAGACGCTTGAAGTCAACGAGATGTTTCCCGAAGCGGTTTACAATATGATCTTGCTCAACTGGCGCTCGGGGACAAAAGCAGGGAAAATTATCCGGCAGATTGAAACAGCCAAGAAACGCGGCGCCACGACGCCCTGGCTCACCGACATGGAGGCTGCGGTCAAACGCAGCATGGTGGCCGACAAGGTCGAGCTTGAAAAACAGCAGTTTCCGGAATTTCGCCTGTGCACCCCCAAAAACTCCCTGGAAATTTTCCGGGAAGGGCAACTCCATCTCTCTGTGCAGCGCAATATCCTCGATCATCTGGAAAACAAACGCTATGCCTCCTGCCATGACATCCTGATGACGGCCTGGAAGAACAGCAGCTACAAAAAAGACAAAATCTTCAACATGGTCTACGATAGACTGCTGCGGGTCGGCACAAAAAAGAAAGTGCTGGGGGTCCAGCGTTTTCTGACCCTGAAAGGTGATGCAGGACCGACAACACATCTTGCCCATATCCCGAACACGAAAAAATTTGTTGCCGCCGGTCCCGAAGGAAAAATAATCCTGCACGACCTGGGCGCCTCCTCACAGCAGGGCATTGTCTTGGGAAAAGGCGGCAGCGCCATTTCAGGGCTGGCTGTCTGCCCCCTCGGGAAATATCTCGCCGCAGGCGCCCAGGATGGAACCGTCTGCCTTTTTTCCACAAAGACCGGCGCCCTGGAATCAAGGGAAACTGCCCACAACGGCCCGGTGCATGCTTTGGCCTTCAACGAAAATGGCCGCTACCTGGCCTCTGGCGGGGCAGACGGGATCATGAAAATACGCAAGCTTGGCACCGGTTCGGAAATGACCACCTCGATCAAGGAAGGCGGCTCTGTCCGCGCCATTACTTTTACCACTACCGGTTTGAATCTGGTAACAGGGAGCGAAGACGGCTCTGTCCGCTTCTGGGACGCAAACGGAAAAGAATGCACGAGAATCATCGAAGCCCATGCCATGCCGGTTATCGCCCTGGCAAATTCGCCTGATGGCCAGCGCTTTGTCTCGGCCGGCACCGACCGTCACCTGAAGGTATGGGAGCACAAGACCGGGCGCTGCCTCAAATCGATCAAAGCCCATGACGAAACCATTTCTTCCGCCTTGTTTCTCCAGGACAACCAGACCCTGATCTCCGGCTGCGAAGATGACATCATCAAGCTCTGGGACAGTAACAGCGCGGAATGCCTCGCCATTCTTGATGGCAGAGGCGATGGCATTTACAGCCTTGCCCACGGGCCAAAGCCCCACACCTTTCTTGCCGGAAGAAAAGATGGGGCCATTGTTTTCTGGATGGTAATCTACCAACTCCATTTCGAGTAATTTCCCCGGTCGGGAAGACAACGGAACGTTCATGATGTTCGGTTTTTTTAAAAAAATCTGCAAAAGCAAGCCCAGAGGCATTTCTTTTTATGGCCGCACGGACACCGGAATGGTCCGCGGCCATAACGAAGACAGCTTTTGCTCACTCGGCAACCGGCGTCTTTTCGTGGTCGCCGATGGCATGGGCGGCCATAATGCAGGCGAAGTCGCCAGCCGCCTGGCCATCGAATCCCTGCTTGAATTTCTCTCGGAAGAAAAAATCCGGGAAATAAGCGGCAACGACCATGAAATCCACCAGAGTATGCTGGCGGCCTTCAATCATGCCAATCAGGCAGTAATGAGCAAAGCCGCCGCCGATGAGACGATGCAGGGCATGGGCTGCACCATGGTTGCCTGCCTTCTTGACGAAAACCGCCTCCACACCTGCCACGTCGGGGATGCTCGCTGTTATCTCTCCGAAAAGGGCAGCCTGAAACAGATCACCACCGATCATACCGCTGTGACATACATCCACAGAACCGATGCCAACAACAAGGATATCCAGATCCCTCGCCATGTGGTAACGAGGGCCATCGGCTTCCTCTCCCTTGAGGGGCCGGAATACCACAAAGACATTTTGCGGCCGGGAAGCAGGGTGCTTCTCTGCTCCGATGGCCTGTGGAACATGGTTGACCACACCCGGATTGAGCAAATCCTCCTCAATGCCTCCACCCCGGAAAAAGCCAGCGAAACCCTGGTCACGGCAGCCAATGAGCAAGGCGGACGCGACAACATCACTGCCCTGGTAATTTTTTATTAAAGGGAGATACAATGTCTGTCCAGCACAACGGCTCGAACACCCTTGAAAACAAGATTTCCAGCCTGGACTTTACCCTTATTGCCGCCCCCTTGGGCGCCACCCTCTCTGGCGAAAACAACCAGACGCTGTCGTTTCCGTTTCTGGGTCAGGGCGTAAAAATCCGGATAGTTTGCTCCCTGCCCTGCCGCGTGATCAGCTGATGACATTCCGGCAAATTCCTGTCATACTGTTTTTTCTGAAATCGAAAATACCATCCCCTCCGACAGCCAGATAAAGAGTCATGGCCCGACAACCTGCTGCCCCACACACCGCCCCCTTGGCAGAACGCCTGCGTCCGCAAACAATAGATGATTTTGTCGGACAAAAACAGCTGCTGGGCGAGGACAAGCTTCTCCGGCGACTCATCCACCAGAGATACCTGCCCTCCCTGCTGCTCTGGGGTCCGCCCGGCACCGGCAAAACCACCCTGTCCCGGATCCTGTCCCGAACAACCGGCGCTGATTTTTCTTTTTTTTCCGCAGTGCTGTCCGGGGTCAAGGAGATCCGTGAAATAGTGGTTCAGGCCCAAACCGCCAAGGAAGAGCGCAACGCCGCCACCATTGTTTTCGTGGACGAAATCCATCGTTTCAACAAAAGCCAGCAGGACGCCTTTCTCCCCCACGTGGAAAGCGGCCTGTTGACGCTCATCGGTGCAACCACCGAAAATCCCTCTTTCCACGTTATCGCGCCCCTCCTCTCCCGGTGCAGGGTTCTGGTCCTTGAACCGTTGGGTCCGGATGATCTGCAGACCATTATGCAGCGGGCCATCACGGACAAGGAACAGGGCCTGGGCTCCTGGCAGATTGCCCTTGCGCCGGAGGCTGCCGCACACCTGGCCAGGATTGCGGACGGCGATGCCCGCAGCCTGCTGAACAGCCTGGAAATCGCCGCCAATCTCGCCGAACCGGATGCCGCGGGCAATCGGCGGATAACCCTGGCCACGGTGGAGGAAGCCATCCAGCGCAAAAGCCTGCGCTATGATGCGGACGGCGAGGAGCATTACAATCTGATCTCGGCCCTGCACAAAAGCCTGCGGGACAGCGATCCGGACGGAGCCCTGTACTGGCTGTGCCGGATGCTCGCCGCCGGGGAGGAACCCCTGTACGTGGCCCGCCGCCTGATCCGTTTCGCCTCGGAAGACATCGGCAATGCGGACCCGCAAGCCCTCATGCTTGCCCTGAATGCCAGGAACTCGTATCAGACCCTGGGCAGCCCGGAGGGAGAACTGGCCCTGGCCCAGGCCGTCACCTATCTTGCCACCGCCCCCAAGAGCAATGCCGTCTATGCCGCCTACAACACGGTGATGCACGACATCAGACGCACAGGCAGCCTGCCGGTGCCCCTCCATCTCCGCAACGCGCCGACGGCGCTGATGAAGGATCTCGGCTATGGTCAGGGCTACCAGTATGCCCACGATGACCCCCATGCCCTTGTGGATCAGCATCATTTGCCGGCCGGACTTGAGGGGAAAATCTATTATCAGCCCGCCAACCGAGGCTATGAGGCGGTCATCCGGGATCGATTGGGCAAATGGCGACAGCTGCTGCGAGATCGAAAAAAATTAGGAGCCGTTACGAAATAATCTCTGTTTTTTGGATCAATTTCTTACGGCTCCTTACGCCGCTAGCACTGCTGCCGTTTTGGCTGTCAAGATGACGACATTATTTTGCTACAACGGCTAACCGTTACAATATAGAGGCGCGCGACCCCCATGAACAAATCACCCTTTTTACTGCTTGCTCTTCTGGTCTCACTCACGCTGGCCATTACAGCGGGGGCCGTTGAAAAAAAAACGGGCGGAGGCAATCCCCCGACGGGCCCACACGATATAACGATATTTTTCGCCAATGATGTCCGGGGAGAAACCGAACCTTGCGGCTGAAAAAGCAATCAGTTGGGCGGTCTGCCCAAGAAAGCACAGCAGCTGGTTGGTTTGCGGGAGAAAAAAAGCGGGGTGCTGGCCCTGGACAGCGGCGCCCTGCTTTTCAAGGAGGAGAAAATACCGCCGGACCAAGTCCAACAGCTCACCACCACGGCGCAGGGCATTGTCTCGGCATACAACAGGATGTCCTTTGCCGCGGTCGGCGTTGCCAGGCAGGACCTTGCCGCAGGTCTGCCCTTTCTCCTCGGCCTCCGGCAGAAATCGGATTTCCCCTGGCTGAGCGCAAACCTTGTCAGCCGCACCCGGGGCAAACCATATTTCAAACCGCACACCCTGCTCACCATGGCCGGAATGAACATCGCCGTTATCGGTCTCACCAGTGGTCAGGGCACAGGCACAGATGCTCTTCTGACTGAAAAAGACAACGCCGTCATTCTTCCCTGGGAAGATGTCCTCCCCAGGGAGATCGCCCTGCTGAAAGGTCGGGCGGATATGCTGATCCTGCTTTCCAACCTTCCGGCGGCAGTGAACAGAAAAATCGCCGAAAAACATCCGGAAATACATCTCATCCTGCAGGGTGGGAGCGCATCCGGCAATATGGCGCCGGAACGGATCAACAACACCCTGATCACCCAGGTTGAACAGCAGGGAAAATCCGTCGGCATCCTGGAGGTGCGCTGGAACGCGCAGACAAAAAGGTGGGAAGATCCCGGCGCGGAAAATCTGCTGCTGGAGAAAAAAAACGAGCTGGACCGCCTGGGGTGGCAGATAAACCGCTATCGCAGACAAGGGGACCCGAAGCTTGCTTTCAAGGATCAACCCGATGCTCTCGCAGCATATGACGCCATGCTTGCCCAACGCGAAAGGCTGGACCAGGAGATATCCCGCCTCACGGTCGAACACAACGCACGGAATGCCAGCCGCACACAGTTCTCGTCCTTCAGCCATCGCTTTGAGGCCATGCGGAAAGAGCTTCCCGACAACCCGGCGGTTGGCGCCATTGTCGAGGCGACCACCACCGAGGTAAACAGGCTCGGCAAGATCGCGGCCAAGGCCAGGGCTGCGGCTCCCCTCGAACAGGGCCAGATGGTTTTTCCGGAGAATTATGCCGGAAGCACAGCCTGCCGGAGCTGCCATGCCCCGCAGTTCAAGAAATGGCTCAACACGAAACATGCCTCCGCTTACGGCACCCTGGAGGACAAAGGGCAACAGTTCAATAGCCAATGCCTTCCCTGCCATGTAACGGGCGCCTTTGGCCAGCCAGGAGAAATGGCGCTCAGCCTGGCTGATGATCTCCGTCAGGTTGGCTGCGAAACCTGCCATGGTCCGGCCGGACAGCATGCCGTCCGGCCGCAAAGCGCCAGGCCGGGCCAGCCGAGCATGGACACTTGCCTGCGCTGCCACACCGGGGACCACGACGACAATTTTATTTTTCCCGAGGCTCTTGCCCGCCTCCGTTGCGGCAGCCCATGATGTGCGGCTCTGAACAGGTCACATAAAAAAAGCCAAGGGGAAAGAGCAACGCGCCCTCCCCCTTGGCTTGATATTTCTCGCGACGACAGAAACGATTACTTCACTTCTTCAAAATCAGCGTCCACCACATCGTCATCATCCTTCTTTGCCCCACTGGCCTGACCGGCGCCTTCCGCCGTCTTATCCTTGGTCGCCTGGGCATACATCATCTCAGCCAGCTTGTGGGATGCCTGGGTCAGGGACTCGAGCCCCTTCTTAATCGCCTCCACATCGTCGGACTCCATGAGCTTCTTGAGGCTGTCGATCTCGGTCTGCACCTTGTTCTTGGTCTCGCTGTCAACCTTGTCGCCCAGATCCTTCATGCTCTTTTCCGTGGCATAGATCATGGAATCCGCCTGATTCTTGGTTTCGACCAGTTCCTTGCGCTTGCGGTCCTCGTCGGCATGGGCCTCGGCGTCTTTTTGCATCCGCTTGATCTCCTCCTCGGAAAGCCCGCTGGAGGCGGTGATCCGAATGGATTGCTCCTTGCCGGTACCCAGATCCTTGGCGGAAACATGGAGAATGCCGTTGGCGTCAAGGTCAAAGGTGACCTCGATCTGCGGCACCCCGCGAGGGGCCGGGGGAAGATCGGTCAGCTCGAACCGGCCGATGGTCTTGTTGTTTGCCGCCATCTCGCGCTCACCCTGCAGCACATGGATGGAAACCGCGGGCTGGCTGTCCGCCGCGGTGGAGAAAACCTGGCTCTTCTTGGTCGGAATGGTGGTATTCTTCTCGATGAGCTTGGTCATCACCCCGCCCAGGGTCTCGATGCCGAGGGACAGCGGGGTAACATCAAGGAGCAGGACGTCCTTGACATCGCCCTTGAGCACCCCTCCCTGCACCGCGGCGCCGATGGCCACAACCTCGTCGGGGTTCACGCCCTTGTGGGGATCCTTGCCGAAAATCTCCTTCACCTTTTCCTGAACCTTGGGCATCCGGGTCATGCCGCCCACCAGGATCACCTCGTCGATGTCCGCCGCGCTGATCCCGGCATCCTTCAGGGCAATCTGACAGGGCTTGACCGTGCGTTCGATCAGATCTTCCACCAACCCTTCCAGCTTGGCGCGGGAGAGCTTCATCTGCAGATGCTTGGGTCCGGAGGCGTCCGCCGTGATAAAGGGCAGGTTGATGTCGGTCTCCATGGTGGTGGAAAGCTCCATCTTCGCCTTTTCCGCCTCTTCCCGCAACCGCTGCAAGGCCATCTTGTCGGGGCGCAGATCAATACCCTGATCCCGCTTGAACTCATCGGCAATCCAGTTGACGATGCGCATGTCGAAGTCTTCGCCGCCGAGAAAGGTGTCGCCGTTGGTGGATTTCACCTCGAACACGCCATCGCCGATCTCCAGCACCGAGATATCAAAGGTGCCGCCGCCCAGGTCGAACACGGCGATCTTTTCCTCGCCCTTCTTGTCCAGACCATAGGCCAGGGCTGCGGCAGTGGGCTCGTTGATGATCCGCTGCACGTTGAGGCCGGCAATCCGGCCCGCGTCCTTGGTAGCCTGGCGCTGGGAATCGTTAAAATAAGCGGGCACGGTGATGACCGCATCGGTAACTTCCTCGCCCAGATATTCCTCCGCGGTCTGCTTCATCTTGGTAAGCACCATGGCGGAGATCTCGGCAGGGGTCATAACCTTGCCGTCAACCTCGACCGCCGCGTCACCATCCTTGCCGTTGACGATCTTGAACGGGCTGATCTCGATGCTCTTTTTCACTTCCGCATCGGTGAACTTGCGCCCGATAAGCCGCTTGATGGCATGCAGGGTGCGGGTCGGATTGGTGACCGCCTGCCGCTTGGCAACCTGGCCCACCAGCCGCTCTCCGTTGTTGGAAAAAGCCACCACCGAAGGCGTTGTTCTGTTCCCTTCCACATTGGCGATAACCTTGGGCTCGCCGCCTTCCATCACCGCGACGCATGAATTTGTTGTTCCCAAATCAATACCAATAATTTTTCCCATCTCATATTCTCCTTACATAACGGGATGAACCATCCTTATTATTCTTCAACATTACCCTTTGAAACGACGACCTTGGCCGCCCGGATAAGTCTGTCCTTAAACATGTACCCTTTCTGATATTCCTGCAGAATCAGGTTTTCCGGCACGTCCGCACTGGCTTCCATGGCCACGGCTTCATGGAAATTCGGATCAAAGGGTTGCCCCTCGCCAGCCAGGGGTTTTACCCCAAATTTTTCCAGGGTATTGAGCAGCCCCTTGCTGGTCATTTCCACCCCGGCCAGGAGAGCCCCGGCATCAGGGGAACACTGGCACTGGCCAACGGCGCGTTCGAGGTTGTCAAGGGAAGGAAGAAGCTCCCGGAGGATGGTTTCTTCCGCATACTTGAGCGCTGTTTCCCTCTCCCGCTGCATTCTTTTCTTGAAATTATCCTGCTCCGCCGCCATGCGCAGCAGCTTGTCCTCCAGCTCCCGGTTCCTTTCCAATGCCTTTGCCAGCTGGACGGAGACATCTTCCGCCTCGGCCTCGGCCTGGTCTTTCCCTGAGCTGTCCTGCTCAAGACCCTCTTCTTTTTTTTCTTCTTGCTCAACCACCCGTATCTCCTTTCCGGCGCAATAAACACCTTGAGATGTGCGAATCTAAACTGTATCCCATTGCAATAACTTGATTTTTCCAAGTAATTCCAAGTTGGTGTCCAACAATAAGTATGCTCTTTTTCATTGTCAAGACAACAGCCGGGAATTGTCGATTGCCAAAAAAGTCAGCCCGCCGGCGCGTACCTCTCGGTAACTGTCTGTTTTTACGTATTGATAATGCAACACCATCCAGTACTCCAACGGCGACATGATTCCATGGGTGAAAAAAATTTTAGACATCCGCGGATTCACCGATAATGACAGTAGCAGCTACTCGGCAATATTTGCAACAGCAGGGCCAATACCAATGCGCTTCAAATTAATTCTTCCCCTCTCATTGTTTGTCGCCCTTCTTCCCTTGGCCAGTGGCGCGGATATGCGCCCGATCAAAAAACTCCGGGCAGGGCTGCCCCCCTATGCCGTGGCAGAGAAGATCGCCCGGCACAATGATCAGATTGTGGCCAGCAAACCCGCAGACGAGCCGCTACGGACGCCAGGCACCCCGCACATGACCTGGCTGGCGGATTGCGATGCCCGGGTGCAGGCGACACTGTTCTATCCTGACCCGGTTGACACAATGTATACGGTCAGAAATCCCGGCAATCAACTCTCGCTGTCCACCGGTGCTGTTGACTACGGAGTCAACGAGCTCCTCACCCCTGTGCTGCTCATCACCGGCAATACCAACAGCGACAGCCTCCGGCTTTTCGCAAAAGGGTATACCCACCTGGGACCGGACCTGCGTCGGGATCTGGACGGCCTCCGTCTCTCCCTGGGGGAACAGGCCGGCAATGGGACTGGGGTACAGGCAGAGCCCGTGCTGGTGGAAAAGAATGTTGATTTTCAAGTAGCCGCGGCCCTGAAACGGTACGGGCAAAGAATAGAAAGCGGCAGGCTGGTGGTGATCGGGGCGGTGATCGACCTGAACAATCAGTACGGACTTGGGCTCAATCGTCTGATCATCATCAACATCAACGGGGAAACCGCCCCGGAAAGATTGCGGGCCATGCATCATCTCATCAGGCTGGACAAGCGGCTGCTTGAGCTGGTTGGCCGCAAGCCGTGGGCAGAGGAGAACAAGGAGGATGCCAAGGCCACCATCGCCCCGGGCAGACCAACCCCCAGGAAACCCAGCAAAAAAGGGAGCGCCGGAAAGAACTAACCCCATGGGGCTATCGGCTGTGCAGATACCCCCATGACCCGGCACAAAAAAAACCCCCGGACGGAAATCCCGTCCGGGGGTTTTTCAAACAACGACCTGGATATTCAGCGCATTAGCAGCCAAAAGCCTTCTGCAACGGCGGAACGGTCTGTTTCTTGCGGCTCATCATGCCGTTTATCCACATGGAGTTGCCTGCAATCTTGCCGCCGAAAGCCTGCTCAATAACCGCGGGCTCATCGGAAACAACCAGCAGATCGGTGCCCTCTTTCACAACGTCGGTGAGCATGAACAGCACGGAGTGACGGCCATCCTTCTTGAGATCCTCAAGAGCCTTGTACAGGTCGGCGCGAATGGCGGCAACCTGATCAAGGGTGGCGAGTTCGAGCTGGCCGATGCCAACCTTCTTGCCGTTCATGTCAAAATCCTTGTAGTCGCGGAAAACGAGATCCTTCATGGGGATACCGTCCACGGAAGACTTGGCCTTCAGCATCTCCATGAAAAGAGCATCGGTGTCGGCAACCCCGGCAATCTCTTTCAGGGCGGCAACCGCAACCTTGTCGGGGGCGGTGCAGGTGGGGGACTTGAAGTTCACGGTGTCGCTCAGGATGGCGGCGAGCATGGCGCCGGCAATATCCTTGGGCAGGGCGACCTTGTTGTTTTTGAACATCTCGTACAGCACGGTGCAGGTACAGCCAACGGGCTGGGCATTGAAAACAATCGGATTGTTGGTGGTGATATCACCGATCTTATGATGATCGACAATGGCGATAACCTCGGCATCCTTGATATTGGCAGGAGCCTGACCGATATCACTGAAATCGACCAGGGCAACCTTCTTGCCGGCAACATCCATCATGGTCTGGGGCGCGGCAAGGCTGAACTTTTTGAGAACCGTGGTGCTCTCGGGATTCAGCTTGGCTGCCTCAATCTGCATGCAGGCAATGGCGTCAGTGCCGGTTGCCTTCAGATAATGTGCGTAAGCAATGGCAGCGGCAACGGAATCGGTATCGGGATTTGAATGGCCAACAACACAAACAGACATGGTGATCCTCCTTAAAATTTTTTATTGAACCAAAAACATCCTGTTATGATTCCAGAACAACGACCTTTCTGGAATCATAAAAAATATGCGCACTTCCTGCGGAATGCCCAACACCTTGGGACAACTAAAACTCGCAAAGAATAGTGCTATTAGGATAGAGAGTCAAGAGGAAAGACGCACGGACAGAAACAATCATTCCGCGCACCATCTGACGATGCAACTTGTTAATATTACATGATAATTTCAACAAACACAAGACCACCCCGGTTTTGTCTTGCCCCACAACCCCTTTTTATGTAACAATTCAACTGAGACCTGATTTCCCTTGAAGGCAAACCCTGTCAACAGTTGAGCGCACACCATGCAGGAAAAAGAAGCGGCACAAGGGGCGGCCAAAACCCCCAAGGCTCCGAAACGCCACAAAATCCTGGTCGCAGAGGATAACCCCGTGGTGCGCAAGGGCTTGAATAATTTTCTGGTGAAATGGGGCTACGAACCGATTGAGGTGGATAATGGCGACTCAGCCTGGGACACCCTTGAGACCGACGCCACCATAACCCTTGCCATTCTGGACTGGAACATCCCGGGCCTCAGCGGCATGCAGGTCTGCCAGCGTATCCGGATGCGCACGGACGGGCCATATGTGTACACTGTCATCTTCAGCGCCCGCAGCTCCATTGAGGAACAAGTCCTTGCCCTGGAAGGCGGGGCGGACGACTACCTGGTCAAACCCGCCAAACCCTCGCTGCTCCGGGCAAGGCTCGGGGTTGGCCTGCGGATTCTGAATTTACTGGCTGGCCCCAAGGCCGGTTCCGCCAAATAAGCCAAATCGCCCCATGACCCGCCACAAATGTGTGCTTTTTGATTTGGACGGCACACTCGTTGACAGCCTCGCCGACCTGGCGGATTCGATGAATCGTGTACGCCGGACGAGCTGAAAGAAAATGGCGCCCAAGCCTTGCTTTCCGTGCCGATCGAGCTGTGCCCCTTGCTGGACCACACACCGTAATCAAGAAACATGGCACACCGAAACAATGATTCTGCCCGGCACAAGACATCGCCGCGCAGACTGTCAAAAAACAGGTTTTTCCAACCGTCCGCTAGGCGCTGAGCCGCTCCGCTTCTTTTACCTTTCGTATCTCGCAGGCAATCTGAAACGCCCTTTCCTTCCCGTTTTTATTCACGGAAACGGAAGTCTTGCCCTGCTTGCCAACCCGATTCACCCAGCTCACTTCATACCGGTTCAGCTTCTCGTTAAAGCGGACGCCGACAACCCCGGTGGTGGTGTTGCTCACCGTGACAAGATGTCTGTCGGTCCGGATTTTCCCTATTTTTTTCTCCATGGCATCCCGCCAGGTAAGGGCGGCGAGCAGACTCGAGTAACGTCCGCCGCATTTGCCATCGGAAAAAAATTTGGAATGCGTTGTCCCCTGAAAACGAACCCGCACGTACCAACCGTGGGTCCGCTTGTCTTCCTGATCGATCCGCGCCACATCCTTGTGTTTTTCAAGTATAACCTTCTTTGCCATGACCACTCACCTCGCACAGGTTTAAAACCAATGAAAATACCATATCCAACAGTTCCGTTGGCAACACGGCCCCCCCTGCGCCAAACACCATTTTTTCATAACATGCATCGATAAGAACGATGAAACAACAAGATTCTTCGATGAAGGATTTATCTATATCCAATTAAGCATCTTTTTGCAAGTCGTAGCAGCCGGCTGTTTTTTTCAATCGATGCCGTAAAAAATATTGACCGTAAAAAACCGCGACCATATACGTATATATCTAGTTGCAACCTTCTCCACAATCTCATTTTTTCCCAACATCCCGGATACCGGATAATATGCGGTTGACTTCTTCTCATTCCCCCCAAGAGCTGGTATATAAAAACCTCTTGGGGATCAGCCGTCTGGTGTACATGAAGACAGCCCACCCTCCATAATCCTGGAATTGCGGCGGACGAATGCTTACTGCCCGGCGCGTTTGCCGTCACCCACCCTTCCCCTCAACCGGACACAGGCAGAACCATGACACGCACCGCGGAAAAATTCCTTGCCCTCCTTGAGATTATCAACCGCCTCCGGGCGCCGGACGGATGCCCCTGGGATAAAAAACAGACCCCCCAGACCTTCAAGCAGTATCTTGTCGAGGAAACCCACGAACTGCTCGAGGCAATCAACGACGACAACCCCAGCCACATCTGCGAGGAACTGGGGGATCTCCTTTTCCAGGTCATTTTCCTCAGCAATCTCTACCATGAAAAAAATCTCTTCACCCTTCTTGATGTAATTGACTCCATTTCCAGCAAAATGATCCGCCGCCACCCCCATGTATTCGGCAGTGAAACCATAGACTCGGAGCAGGAGCTTCGCCGGCAGTGGCAGGCGATAAAAACCCAGGAAAATGAGGCGAAGGGACAGCTCCGGCATCCCCTGGAGTCCATCCCCAAAAGCCTGCCCGCCCTGCGCAGGGCTCAACGGGTGGCAGACCGGGTCGCCCGGGAGGGCTTTGACTGGCCGGATCCCTCCGGCGCTCTGGACAAAGTTGCAGAAGAATTCCAGGAACTGCAGGACGCCTTTGCCCGTGGGTCGCACGAACACATCAGGGAAGAATTGGGCGACCTCCTTTTTGCCCTCGCGGTTGTGGCGAGGAAGGCGGATATCGACGGGGAAGACGCTCTTCATGAGGCAACGCACAAGTTCACGACCCGCTTTCTCGTGCTTGAAAAAATTATGGCCGGGCAAGGAAAGCAGCTGGTTGACCTTGACCCCGATGCGCTCCTGGCGATCTGGCAACAGACCAAAAGCAAACCGGAATCATCTCCAGAAAACAATTGACAAACAAAAGGTTAATTGCTATCAATCGCGATTGTTTTTTTACTGTTTTTTTCCCACCACACCTCCTTGCTCTTCGCATGAAACGCAAAAAGCAAGGGCCAAATGACCACAAGGAGGAAGCAATGCGCAGGTACGAGACAATTGTTATTGTCAGGCCGGGGGCCGGAGAAACGGAATTCTCTTCGGTTTCCGACAAGGTAACTGGAACCATCGAAGGTTTTGGCGGATCCATCGTAAGAACCGACCGATGGGGCCTGAAAAAATTGGCCTATCCCATCAAGAAAGAAACCCAGGGCGATTTTCTCTATGTCGAATATGCCGGTCTGCCCGATGGCGTCAAGGAAATGGAACGGCTCATCCGCATTGATGACCGGGTTCTGAAGTTCATGACGGTAAAAACCCAGGATGTCTTCACCCCGGATGCCCCCAAGGCGGAAGAACCGGAAACCAGCCCTGCGGTTGCGGACGAAGAAGCCTCTGAATAGTTTTTGCGCCCGTCGCGATTAAACTATACATATATCGAACCAGAAAAGAGGAAAGAACATGGTTATCAAGAAAAAGAAGATTTTCAACCGTCGCAAGGTCTGTCGTTTCTGCACGGACAAGAGCCTGATGATTGATTACAAGGATGTCAAAACCCTGCGCAATTTTGTGACGGAACGCGGCAAGATCATACCACGGCGCATCTATGGCAACTGCGCCCATCACCAGAGGCAGCTCACCGAGGCAATCAAGCGTGCGCGCCAGATTGCCCTGTTGCCTTATGCCGGTCAGACCCAGCTGTAAAACAGGAACCAGCCAGGAATCGTGTTTTTGCGCGCAGGAGCAAGCAGACAGACAGAGGCCATCGGGGCTATCGCTGTCACGGCCCTCGTTTTCACGGTACCGGCAGTTTTTGCCGGCCTGGAGTGGCTCCATTGCCTGATGCCTTTGCCCGCCTACTATTTCCTGAGCGTTTACGGTCAGAAACAAGGGGCAATCATTATTGCCTGGGCCCTTGGCATTGCAGGCGGCATGACTTTCTGGACCGGAACCATGCCGGGCCTGCTTTTCTCACTGACCCTCCTGCCCGTTGGCTTTATTCTTGCCCGGGCAGACAGGGAAAATGAGTCGGCCCAGCGCGCCGGGATAACGAGCGTCGGCTATCTCGTCCTTGTCTGGCTCGTCACGGGTTGGCTGGTCGGCATAGCCACCCAGAGCAATCCGTATCTTGACCTGCGGCAGAGTCTGGATAAGGGTTTTGAGGCAACCTTTGCCCTGTACCGGGATTCAGGACGTTTCCCGGCTGGTGATCTTGAAGAAATCAAGGCCTTCATCTCACAGCTCAGGGAACAGGTGGCACGGCTTTTTCCGGCCTTGCTCCTCACCTCGATCATCTGCACCGTCTGGCTGAACACCGTGGTCGGCCAATGGCTGCTGAGAAAAAGAGACCCATCCCGGACAGGCCGGGAAGATTTAAAAAACTGGCGGCTCCCGGAATTGCTGGTCTGGCCGGTAATAATGACAGGCCTCGCACTTCTTGTCCCCAATGAAAAGCTCAACACCCTGGGCTTGAATGTGGGCTTGGTGCTCCTGGTTCTGTATCTCTCGCAAGGCCTGGCGATTGTTTCGAGCATGATGCAAAAATGGTCGCTGCCCCTGGCGATCAGAATTATAACGTACAGCCTCCTGTTCTTGCAGATTTACGGCATCGGCTTTGTCGCAGTGCTTGGCCTGGCTGATGTCTGGGTTGATTTCAGGAAGCAGCGGCTTAAAAAAGATGTGGATGACACCTCGGTGTCTTAATAAAGAAACACCCTATGAAACTGGAGACGTTTTCAGGGTCTTCATTTTTCAGAAATCTGGAGGTACAACATGGAACTCATTTTAAAAGAAACCATTGACACTCTTGGCGAGGAAGGCGATGTTGTTAAGGTGAAGGACGGCTACGGCCGCAACTTCCTGATCCCCCGTCGTCTTGCCGTGCCTGCCACCAAGGCAAACCTTACCAATCTGGAAAGGGAAAAGGCCGCCATTGTGGCAAGAAAGAAAAATCAGCGTGACGAAGCGGAAGCCCTGGCCAAGAAGGTGGCGGGAGCCACGGTGGTCATTGCCCATCGTTCAGGGGATGACAACAAACTCTATGGTTCGGTCACCTCCGCTGACATTGCTGAAAAGCTCGCCGCCCTGGGCATTGCACTCGACAAGAAAAAGATCGTTCTTGACGAGCCCATCAAGACCCTGGGCGTCACCATGGTGCCGGTGAAGATCGGCTACCAGATTTCCGCGGAAATCACGGTGGAAATCGTTCCCCTGGCCGCGGAATAATCCCGGGTCCACAGGCAGAAGGCAGAAGGCGGACCTGGGCCACGGTGCGTAAGCCGCAGAGTCCACCCCCCTTGCTTTGACCTTGGAATAACGCAGGATAACCGGAGGGGGGCGGAAATCCGCCCCCCTCCATTACAGCCAACGATATCCATGGAATCCGGACCAGGCCCTTCCACCACCCACCGTCTGCCCCCGCAGAATCTTGAGGCGGAGCAATGCGTTCTCGGCTCAATCATGCTGCAACAGGGAGCCATGCCCAGGGCGGCGGAAATTCTCACCGAAGAAGACTTTTACCGCGACGCGCATAAACACATATTTTCCGCCATGATCACCCTGTTTGACCGTGGCGAACCCCTTGACCTCATCACCGTTTCCAACCTGCTGAAAGACAACAACAGGTTTGAGGCGATTGGCGGCCCCGCCTACCTCGCCACCCTCACCGACATCGTGCCGGTTGCCGCGAACATTGCCTATTACGCCAAAATAGTCCGGGAAAAAGCCATCCTCCGCAAGCTGATCGCCACCGGCACCGAGATCGCCGGTCGCTGCTACGAGGAGCAGGACGATATCGACACCCTCCTTGATGACGTGGAGCAGACCGTCTTTGAGATTTCCAGGGCCAAGAGCGGCCAGTCCTACCACCCCCTCAAGACCGTCATCTCCAGCACCTTCAAATACATCGAACAGCTCTACGAACGCAAGGAACACATCACCGGCGTTCCCACCGAATATCACGATTTCGACAAGATGACCGCAGGGTTGCAACGCTCGGATCTCATCATCCTGGCCGGTCGTCCCAGCATGGGCAAAACCGCCCTGGCCATCAGCATGGCGCAGAACGCCACCCTGCTCCACAAGGTGCCGGTGGCGATCTTCAGCCTGGAGATGTCCAAGGAGCAATTGGGCATGCGGATGCTCTGTTCCATCAGCCGGGTTGACGCCCAGCGGTTGCGGACCGGCTTTCTCAAGGAACAGGACTGGCCCAAGCTTACCCGGGCGGTGGGCATGCTTTCGGAAGCCCCCATCTACATCGACGACACCCCGGCCATCACGGTGCTGGAGATGCGGGCCAAGGCCAGGCGCATGAAAACGGAACATAACATCGGCCTGGTGGTGGTGGACTACCTGCAATTGATGCGGGGCAGAGCAAACGCCCAGTCCCGCGAACAGGAAATCAGTGAAATCTCCCGCTCGCTCAAGGCCATGGCCAAGGAGCTCAGCATCCCGGTCCTCGCGCTTTCCCAGCTGAACCGCAGCCTGGAAAGCCGCCCCAACAAAAGACCACAGCTTTCCGACCTGCGCGAATCTGGCGCCATCGAACAGGATGCCGACCTGATCATCTTCATCTACCGGGATGAGGTGTACAACAAGGCGGAAGACAACCCGAGAAAGGGGATTGCCGAGATCATCATCGGCAAGCAGCGCAATGGGCCGACCGGCACCGTGGAACTGGCCTTTCTTGACCGCTTCACCACCTTTGAAAATCTTGCCCACCATAGTTTCCCGTCAACTGAATAAAAAAAGGTGGATAGTCTGTAGTGTTTAGCCTATTAGCAACTGAGTCTCTTGCAACAGCCCCAAAAGTTCCCTCCCCCCTGGCGGGGGAGGGTCAGGGAAAGGGGGAAACAGCCAGAGCGGCAGGTTGCAACTTCACCCTCCCCCCGACCCCCTCCCGTCGAGGGAGGGGGGATTTAATGCGAAAAAACCCGGATCAACGAACATGAAATACGATTTCAAGGCCATTGAAGAAAAATGGCGCAGCCACTGGCTTGAGAACAGCACTTACACGGCAAGCGAAGATCCTGCCCGGCCCAAATACTATCTGCTCGAGATGTTCCCCTACCCTTCGGGCCGCATCCACATGGGCCATGTCCGCAACTACACCATCGGCGACGTGGTGGCCCGCTACAAGCGGATGAAGGGCTTCAACGTCCTTCATCCCATGGGCTGGGACGCCTTCGGCCTGCCGGCGGAGAATGCGGCGATCAAGCACGACACCCATCCGGCCAGATGGACCTACGAAAACATCGACTACATGAAAAACCAGTTGCAGCGCATGGGGTTCAGCTACGACTGGGGCCGCGAGCTCGCCACCTGCAACGACAAATACTACCGCTGGGAACAGCTGCTTTTTATCAGGATGTACGAAAAGGGGTTGGTCTACCAGAAGGTGACCACGGTCAACTGGTGCGAGACCTGCAAGACGGTGCTGGCCAACGAGCAGGTCATCGACGGCGCCTGCTGGCGTTGCGACAATGCCGTGTTGCCCAGGGAGATGAACGGCTGGTTCTTCAAGATCACCGACTACGCCGAGGAGCTGCTTGCCGGTTGCGACAAGCTTACGGGCTGGCCGGAGAAGGTGCTCACCATGCAGCGCAACTGGATCGGCAAGAGCGTGGGCGCCGAGGTGAACTTCCCCATCGAAAACTCCGAAAAAGCCCTCACCATCTTCACCACCCGGCCGGATACGATCTTTGGCGCGACCTTCATGTCCATCGCCCCGGAACATCCCCTGGCTTGTGAGTTGAACGGTGGCACCCCCCAGGAAGCTGCGGTCAAGAGCTTCGTTGAACGGATCAAGATCGAAAAACAGCGGCAGAGACCGGAAGACGAGATGGAAAAGGAGGGGGTCTTCACCGGCGGCTACTGCCTCAATCCGTTTACCGGCGCGCGGTTGCCGGTGTACGTTGCCAATTTCGTGCTCATGGAATACGGGACCGGCGCGGTGATGGCGGTCCCTGCCCATGACCAGCGAGACTTTGAGTTCGCCAGAAAATACGGGATTGAGATCAACGTCGTCATTCAGCCCGAAGGCGAGCCCTTGGAGCC
>JAJZSH010000294.1 GCA_021822005.1 Deltaproteobacteria bacterium
CAATCCCCCTTTGTTAAAGGGGGAGGCGAAGGGTGCGGCCGCCTTGGGCGGCTCACGGTTTTGCCGGCGCCTTCGCCGTTAACACTGCTGAGGCGCTCACCCAATAACTTTGTGTAAATGGTTTTGTTTTTTTCATTTTCAATAAGCAGGCATTCTGTCGCCGAACAAGATGGAAAAGCGGTTTAAGGCGGCTTTCCAGTCTTTGCAAGCACATTAGCAATGGGACAGAGGAAAGTCAAGAAGGGGCAACAACGGTGACGCTTTGCCCACCTTTGAGCGTGGCGGAAAATCGTGGCCAGCAACGCTTTGAATACGGGCTCATGGGCGCCATATTCGGCTTCGTCATGTGGTAGCCACAAGGGAAGCGCGGCTTTGAGGCGTTTGCCGCAGATCTGGTCCGTGCCAAGCCATATGCGCCGGACAACTGATCCTGCTGCGAAATAGTGTGGTCACATTTTTTTTGATGCAATTCGCTTGCTCCCTTCCTTGTTGATTTTTCCTGGTTGATACGCTATAAAAAAGGATTTGGGTTGGATAAGGCGTCTGCGCAGGTGTGACAACGAGAGAAAAGGCAATATGCGAGTGCTTCATGTCTTCAAATGGTATTACTGCGACTCCAAGGGTGGAACTGAAAAGGCCATACAGCAGCTGGTAGCGTCTTCGGGGAGGGAGGGAGTAAAAAGCAGCGTGCTCTGCATTGCCGGAGATGGTTGTGGCGAACCGTTGCGGCCGTTTTCCTTTTCCGCTACTTCCGGCAAGGGCGAGCAGGGCGAGAATATTTGCCGGTGCGCTCCTACTCTCAGTTTTGATTCGATTGTCTTAAGCGCTCGGATGTGTTACGAATTCGCGCGGCTGGCAAGAAATCATGATCTGATCCATTACCACTTTCCCTTTCCCCAGCAGGATATGATGCATCTTCTGATCCGCCCCCGCTGTCCCTCGCTGGTGACCTATCACAGCGATATAGTCCGGCAGCGCTTCCTGTCCATCATGTATACCCCGATGATGAATGCATTCCTGGCCCGGGTGGATGCTGTGGTCGCTTCTTCCGAGAACTACCTCGCATCAAGCCCGGTGTTGCAGCGGTTCAGAAAAAAAACAGTGGTGATTCCGTACGGGTTGGACGAAAAAGCCTACCCCGACCCTTCCTTGAAAACGCAACGGCTCTGGCGCGACAAGGTGGGGGAGGATTTTTTTCTGTTCATTGGCGCCTTGCGATATTATAAAGGGTTGGAGATCCTGCTTCAGGCAGCAGCCATGACAACCCGGAAGTTTGTTATTGCTGGTTCGGGGTTCCTGGAAAAGGAGCTGCGGCTTAAAGCGCGGGAGCAGAGGCTTGATAACGTCCATTTTGTCGGCCAGGTCAGCGAAGAAGACAAGGTGGCGTTGTTCAAGCTGTGCCGGGCAGTGGTTTTTCCCTCTCACCTGCGCTCCGAGGCTTTTGGCATCGCCTTGCTGGAAGGGGCCATGTTCGGCAAACCGCTTATTTCTGCGGAAATCGGGACCGGCACCAGCTACATTAACAGGAATGGGCATACAGGGCTGGTTGTTCCCGCAAACGATCCGCAGGCCCTTTCTGATGCGGTGGAGAGGCTGGCAACAGATCGGGAGTTGAGCGAACGGCTTGGCAGGAACGCCCGGGCGCGGTACCAGGAGCTTTTTACTGCCGAGAGGTATGGGAAAAGCTATACGGCTCTGTATGAAAGATTGATGCACTCGCAAAAAGGGAAAAAGGTACCAGGTCCGTAACGCAGGCAAGCGAGCCTGCGAGACTCCGAAATCAAAGAGTTATAAAGTGACAACCGTTGTAATCGCGTCTTTTTGCGATTTCAACAAAAACTTGCTCAAGGAAAAGGACTGATATGAAAAAAGCTCTTATCACTGGAGTCACAGGGCAGGATGGCGCGTATCTTAGCGAGTTTCTGTTAAAAAAAGGATATGAGGTGCATGGGGTCAAGCGGCGATCCTCCATGTTTAACACCAACCGGATCGACCATCTCTACCAGGGGCACCATCAGGAGGGCGCTCGTTTTTTTCTCCATTATGGGGACATGACCGATTCCACCAACCTCATCCGCATTATTCAGAAGGTGCAGCCCGATGAAATTTACAACCTGGCAGCCCAGAGTCATGTGCAGGTTTCTTTCGAGTCTCCGGAGTACACCGCCAATTCCGATGCCCTTGGCACCCTGCGGATGCTGGAGGCGCTGCGCACCGTTGGCCTTGAAAAAAAGAGCCGTTTCTATCAGGCCTCTACTTCCGAGCTTTTCGGCCAGGCTCGGGAAACCCCCCAGACCGAGCTGACCCCGTTTCATCCCCGCAGCCCTTATGGCTGTGCCAAATTGTACGCCTACTGGATCACCGTGAATTACCGGGAAGCCTATGGCATGTATGCCTGCAATGGCATTCTTTTCAATCATGAATCCCCTCTGCGGGGTGAGACCTTTGTTACCCGCAAGATCACCCGGGGGCTGGCCCGGATAGCCATAGGCATGCAGGAGAAGATCTATCTCGGCAACCTGAATGCCCGGCGGGACTGGGGTCATGCCAGGGACTATGTGGAGATGCAATGGCTCATGCTGCAGCAGCAAGCGGCAAAGGATTACGTTATCGCCACGGGCCGGCAGCATTCGGTGCGGGATTTTGTGGACATTGCGGCGCGTGAACTCGGCATTATCCTGGACTGGCAGGGGCACGAGCTGGCGGAAAAGGCGGTGGTCGTCCGTGTCGAACCGGAGCGACTGCCTGGTCTGTGTCCGAACGGTGTTGACGTCAGCCTGGCTGTTAAGCCGGGGGATTGCCTGGTGGAGATTGACCCGCGCTATTTCAGGCCGGCCGAAGTAGAATCCCTTCTGGGCAACGCCGCACAGGCTCACAGTGATCTGGGATGGGCGCCACGCATTTCGTTTGAAGAAATGGTGGAAGAGATGGTGCGCCATGATGTCCGGGAAGCGGCCCGCGACCATCTCTGTCTGGCCAGTGGTTTTACCGTCTGCGATTCCCGCGAGTAAGACCGTGGGTTTCCCCCCAGGGATACTGTGCTGATGGAGAAAACAGTGCCAACCGGCGGCAGAACGGCGTTGATCACGGGAGGGACCGGACAGGATGGCGCATATCTGACCTGTTTGCTCCTGGAAAAGGGCTATCGCGTGGTGATCACGACCAGGCAGGCGGAGCCGGCAAACGCCCTTGCCAATCTCCGCCGTCTCGGCTCTGCGGAGCGGGTGGAGGCGAAAACGCTTTCTCTCCAGGATTTCAAAGAAGTATCGGGTTTTCTGGAAACGCTTGTTCCCGATGAGATCTACAATCTTGCCGGCCAGAGTTCGGTGGGGCTTTCCTTTGCAAAGCCCAGGGAAACCTTTGCCGGCATCGCCCTTGGGTGTCAGAACCTGCTGGAGGCCGTGCGTGTTCTCGGCCTGCCTGCCCGTTTGTTCAACGCCTCTTCCGGAGATTGTTTCGGCGACACCGGCGGGGCGGCTGCCACGGAGGCCACCCCCTTTCGTCCCCCCAGCCCCTATGCCGTGGCCAAGGCCGCTTCCTTCTGGCAAACCAGAACCTATCGGGAAGCCTACGGCCTGCATGCCTGTTCCGCAATCCTGTTCAACCATGAATCTCCCTTGCGACCGGCCCGTT
>JAJZSH010000028.1 GCA_021822005.1 Deltaproteobacteria bacterium
CATCGCGATCGCGGTTATTTCCAGCAGCATCTGGGCCTTTGTCAACCAGCCGGAGCAGGAACCCCGCTGGCCCAACCGCATCCAGGGTTTTTCCTTTTCGCCGTTCCGCGAGTGGCAGAGCGCCATTGACCACATCCTGCCCAGCGAGGAAGAGATCGACGCGGATCTGGCCCTGCTGGCCAAGAAAACCCATGCGGTCAGAACCTATACCATGGAAGGCTCCCTGGCGGAGATCCCCCGGCTGGCCCGCAAACACGGGCTCAACGTGACCCTGGGCGCCTGGCTGACCAGCGATCTGGAAAGAAACGAGGTGGAGATCGAGACCGCCATCAGGGTTGCCCAGGAGAACCGCAAGAATGTTGTCCGGATCATCATCGGCAACGAGGCGCTCCTTAGAGGCGATCTGACCCCGGAACAGCTCATCGCCTACCTCGACCGGGTGCAAGAAGCCCTTGGAGTTCCGGTGAGCACGGCCGAACCGTGGCATATCTGGATGAAGTATCCGGAACTCGGCGAACACGTGGACTACATCGCCACCCACATGCTGCCCTACTGGGAAGGCGTGGAAATGGCCGAGTCCATTGACTACATTGTCAAGCACATGAACATGCTGAAGCAAAAATTTCCGGACAAACAGGTGATAATCGGCGAGGTGGGCTGGCCCAGCAATGGCAGAACCCGTCAGCTGGCGAAGGCCTCCACCGCCAACGAAGCCATCTTTCTCCGCCGTTTTCTGGCCAAAGCCGAACAGGAAAAATACACCTACTATGTCATGGAGGCCTTTGACCAGCCCTGGAAACAGGGAAGCGAGGGCTCGGTGGGCGCGTACTGGGGCGTATATGATGTCAACCGCCAGCCAAAATTCCCCTTCAGCGAACCCATTGTCAGGATTCCGGAATGGCGGATGCTGGCCGGAATCTCAGCGATAATCGCCATCATCACCTTCGCCTTTCTCCTGATCGACAGCAGAACCCTGCGCACCCGCGGCCGCAGCTTTCTTGCCACCATTGCCTTCGCCGCCGCCACCGGGGCGGTGTGGATCGTTTACACCTACACCAGACAGTACCTGAACCCGACCACCATCCTCATCGGCATTCTCATGGTGGTCGGCATGATCGGGGTCGTGGTGGTTCTCCTGGCTGAAGCCCATGAATGGGCGGAGGCAACCTGGCTGTCCCAGTGGCGCCGCCCGTTTACCCCGCAGCAACTGGAAAATGACCAGATGCCCATGATCTCCGTACATGTGCCGGCCTACAACGAGCCGCCCGGGATGCTGATCGAGACCCTGAACGCCCTGGCCCAGCTGGATTACCCTCGCTACGAGGTCCTGGTCATCGACAACAACACCAAGGATCCGGCGGTCTGGCAACCGGTGGAAGCCCACTGCCGGAAACTAGGGCCCCAGTTCCGTTTCTTTCATGTGGACCCCCTTGCCGGGTTCAAGGCAGGGGCGCTGAACTTCGCCCTGAAAAAAACCGCGCCGGAGGCCGAGATTCTGGCGGTCATTGACAGCGATTACATGGTAACCCCGGATTGGCTCAAGGACATGGCCCCCCAGTTTGCCACGCCCTCCCTGGCCATTGCCCAGGCGCCCCAGGATTACCGGGACGACGAGGAAAACCTTTTCAAGGCCATGTGCTACGCGGAATACAAGGGATTTTTCTATATCGGCATGCTGACCCGCAACGAACGCAACGCCATCATCCAGCACGGCACCATGACCATGGTCCGCAAATCCGTGCTGCAAGAGGTCGACGGCTGGGCGGAATGGTGCATCACCGAGGACGCGGAACTGGGCCTGAAAATCTTTGAACGCGGCTATGAAGCCACCTATATTCCCAAGACCTATGGCCGGGGCCTGATGCCGGACACCTTCCTCGATTTCAAAAAACAGCGCTTCCGCTGGGCCTACGGGGCGGTGCAGATCCTGCGGCAACATGCCAAGGCCCTGCTCTTTGGCAAACAGACCGCCCTCACCAGGGGGCAGCGGTATCATTTTGTCGCCGGCTGGATACCCTGGCTGGCGGACAGTCTGAATTTGTTCTTCACCCTGGCCGCCCTGGGCTGGTCTACCGGCATGGTCTATTTTCCGCTCAAGGTTGACCCGCCTCTGGTGATCCTGTCGATCATGCCGCTCACCCTCTTTGTTTTCAAGGTGGGCAAGATGATTTACCTCTACCGGACCCGGGTCGGCGCCACGGCCGGGCAGACCCTGGCCTCGGCCCTGGCGGGCCTTTCCTTGTCCCACACCATTTCCCAGGCGATCTTCCTTGGTTTTTTCACCAAGGACAAGCCGTTTTTCCGAACCCCGAAACGGGCCAGGCGCCATGCTCTGCTGCAGGCCCTGCAATCAGCCAGGGAAGAGGCCCTGATCATGATCGCCCTCTGGCTCGCGGCCATATGCGTCGTGGTGTCGCAAGGGTCGGAGACCGCGGACCTGCTGGTCTGGATCATGGTCCTGCTGGTCCAGTCGATCCCCTATCTGGCCGCGGTGGTCATGTCCATGGTGAGCGGCTTCTCAAAAACCGAGGAAAAAATCATCAGCAGCATCACGGCGTCTCCAGCCGCCGTGGATGAGCCGGAGAGCAACGCCTGAAGCAGGCTGCGCTCCAAGGAAACCAGCCGCCGATGCCTCCCCAAGACCTGCCGCGCAGAAGGACAGGGTTTTCCCGTCGGCTCCGTTCGCTTAGCCGCCTGGCTCTCCGGTGTTTTATCCTCTGTCTTGCGGGAACCATGGCGATTACCATCCTCTTCCGCTGGGTGCCGGTGCCCTGCAGTTCCCTGATGATCCAGCGCCAGGTCGCCTCCCTGTGGCAGAAAGACAAGGAGTACCGTTTCCGCCACCAATGGGTCGATCTGGGGAGTATTTCCCCCTATGCGCCCCTCGCCGTGATCGCCTCCGAAGACCAGAAATTTTTCGACCACATGGGTTTTGACTTTGACGCCATCGAAAAGGCCTGGGAACACAATCAGCGCCGGAAACGGGTGCACGGAGCCAGCACCATCTCCCAGCAGGTTGCCAAGAATCTCTATCTCTGGCCGGGAAAAAGCTTTGTCCGCAAGGGGCTGGAAGTCTATTTCACCCTGCTGCTCGAGGGCCTCTGGCCCAAACGGCGCATTCTCGAGGTCTACCTCAACGTGGCGGAGTTCGGCCCAGGCATCTTCGGGATCGAGGCTGCCAGCAAGGCCTACTTCCACAAGTCCGCCGCCAGGCTGAATCCCGCGGAAGCCGCCATCCTGGCGGCAATCCTGCCCAGCCCTTTGCGCTCAAGCGCCGTCCGTCCCTCCGGCTACATCAGCCAACGGGCCTGGCATATCCAGCAGCAGATGCGGCTCATGGGCGGCCTTGCCCTGCTCAAGCCCCTCGGCCAGAATCCTAAGAGATTAGGAGCCGTTACGAAATAACCTATACTTGCTTGGCCCTTTGATTACGGCTCCTTATGCCGTTCTAGCCATCCAGATGACAACATTATTTTGTCACAACGGCTAACCTTCCCGCCCTGCCCGTCAAGGCTGATGCGCACCTCTTTCCGGGTAAAGGGACAACGGAAGGCGAGCCGGTGGGCGACAAGCTCCATGCCGGTGCTGTTCTTGTTCCCGGTCCCGTACTTCGGATCACCGAGAACGGGATGGCCGAGCATGGCAAAGTGTCGGCGGATCTGATGCAGACGTCCGGTTTTGAGGGTGACTTCGACCACGGAGGTGTCACCGGCCTGGTCATAGGTGGTAAGGGTATATCGGGTAATGGCGGGCTTATTGTCCAGCGGCAGCTCGATCTCCCCCTGCTCCGGGCTGGGATGACCGAGCACGGTTACCCGGTACTGCTTGTCAATGGCGTTGTCCTGCAACAGCTTCGAAAGTTTGGCTGCCGCCGCCTTGGTGTGGGCCAGGATCATGAGGCCCGCCGCCTCCCGGTCGAGCCGGTGCACGGGCAGGACAGGCCGCTTCAACCGGAAATGGACCTCGACCTGACGGACCAGCGAACAGTGGTCGCCGTAATCCGTTCCCTGGGCCAGCAGACCGGCGGGTTTCAGCCAGACGCTGTACTGACCGGCATCATGCAGACACTGGGCCACCGGGGGTTTCACCGCGAGAAGCCGCGCGTCGTAAGACAATTCAAGAATATCGCCTGGCCCCAACTGCGCGGTTGCCTTACGCAGCCGTTTCCGCCCGCCCCTTTTCCCCGTCAGCCAGACCGCCCCCTTGCACATGGCGTCCTTCACCCGGCTCTTGGCAAGTCCGGCACGGGCAGCCATCAGATCGCAGGCCGTGCCGACATCCTCGGGCCCAATGGTGATCCGCACGGTAAGCCGTTGTATCAAAATAAGTTCCGTCATTTTGGTGGCAAAAACGGCATAAAGAGCCGTAGCAGTGTCAACGGCGACGAAACAGCCAGGAAAGCAGTTGATATTTCGTCGCCGTTGACACTGCTACGGCTCCTAAATGCTGTCGGAAGATGCGGTGCCTCCAGCCTGTTATCTAGTGCCCATCCGGAAACGGCCCTTTCGCCCGATTGCCGCGTTGCTCAGTCGCCGAAAAATGCTCACGTACCCTATGTACGCTCCGCTTTTTCGTCTCCCTCGCGCCTTGCTCTCGAACGAAATTGCTCGTTTCCGGACGGGCACTATCTAAAATGTTCATAGCCTCGATAGCTGATCTCCCGACGCTGGCCCGCCTCTTCAAGAAAAACACCCCGGCCCTCGACAATACGCCCCACCGCAAAAAGTTCCCTGCCGGTTTTTTCCCTGACCAGACTGCACAGCGCCGCCACCTGCTGCTCGCCTGCGGTGAACAGCAGGTGGTAATCCTCCCCCCCGGCAAGCGCCCAGTCAAGGGGAGACTGGCCACAGGTTTTGGCCGCCTTGCGCAGCAAAGGCGAAAGGGGGATCTTTTCCGCCGCCACCACTGCCCCGACCCCGCTTTCCGCGCAGATATGGGCCAGATCGGTGGCCAGGCCGTCGGAGAGATCCTGCATGGCATGGACCAGACCGCTCGCGGCCAGCACCCTGCCCAGCGCCACCTGGGGAACAGGGTCCAGATGCGCACCAACCAGGGGTTGCCAGCCGGGATCATGATCCAGCCCCAACCGGCACAGGGCCAGACCAGCCGCCGCCTCGCCCAGGAAACCGCTGACAAGGACCACGTCGCCTATCCGGGCGCCCTTTCTGGTAATCAGCTCTGCCTCGGCCATTTCCCCGAGCACCGTGACGGAGAGCACGCTCTCATGCCCGCTTTGCACCGTATCCCCGCCGATCAGGACAACATCATGCTCGGAAAGCACGGCGAGAAAACCGGCCATGAACTCAGCCAGCCACTGGCTCCCGAAGGCCGGGGTCAAGGCCAGGGAAAGCAGGGCGAAACGGGGCAGGCCGCCCATGGCCGCAATATCGCTGATATTGACCGAGGCCGCCTTCCTGCCCAGTTCAGCGGGAGGATGCCAAAGCAAATCAAAATGAACCCCTTCCACCATGGTATCGGTGGTGACCAGGCTGACCCGGTCCCGGGCCGTTTTGTATACCGCGCAGTCATCGCCGATCCCGACCACCAGATCGTCCGAACTCCCCGCCGCCTGGCGGATGCGGGCGATAATCTCTCTTTCTCCTCCGGGCCGCGCCATGCCTATCCCCATTTTTCCATCAAGCCGTCGCCGCTATCGCTGCTGTTAACGGCGGCGAAAAGGTCAAGAAAACACAAATATTTCGTAACGGCTCTTAAGTTTTTCTAGGAATATTCCGATCTGTCAGCCAAAGAGCACCGAGGAACCGATCATGCAAGTAATCTGCTGCGTCTGTCAAAAAACAAAAAACCACAACGGCTGGGCAAAACAGGCTGCCAGGTCCGGGGTGCAGCTTTCACACGGCTATTGCCCCCGGTGCTACAAGCAGATGATGGGGAGGGTTGAAAACTTCTTTGTCATGAACGGCTGCCGCAAGAACGCCTGACCCGCCCGTCGCCCTCCTACTTGATCACCTTGAGGAAAGGCCTTTTCTTTTTCCCAGGGTCGATCTGTCCACCGCCTTTCTTCTGCGCCGACTCCCCGCCCCCGCCAAAGTCAATGGCCTTGACAAACCGCTGCTCGCCACCCATGGTGAATATTTCCTGACCGGTGAACTGCGGCGTACGCAGGGTCCAGGCTATCTTCTGAGGGGGAATGGTCAACAACTGCAAACCCACCTGCCACCACTCCTCTTTCTTGGCATAATCCCTCTCGATCCCGGTAACCAGGGCATACATGATCCGTTCGGCCACGATCAGGACAATATCCCCGACCTGGGTGGTCTCCTTGAAGACAAATATGTTTTTCAAGTCATTTACAATTTTTTCTATCATGGGAAAGTCTCATAAAAAGGGAAGACAGGCACGGGTCCACCAGAGAAAAGCAAGATACTCAATCGGGGAAATTCTTTCAACCATGCGCGCAAAGCAATGTACCATGGATCACCACGCTTTCCTGTTGTTCTTTTGGGCCTTTTTTTGTTTAGGAGCCGTAGCAGTGTCAACGGCGACGGCTCCTTACGCCGTTATTGCCATTTAAATGGTATGATTATTTTGTTACAATGGCTTAATCCGAAAAGATGCTCTCTTCGACCGCGCCCCTCTTTTGAGAAAATCGACTGGGCGCGCGCACCGAAGCGCAGTACCCACTTTGCCGGGAACTTTTTATCCGGTCGATTGTCTCTATAACATACAGAAAAATTGGCCCTGGTCCTTTGGGGCAAGCGGATCACGATGCCATACCAAGAAGCAGCCGAACTTGTCCGCGCCTTCCGCCAAGGGAACCAGCAAGCCTTTAACCGGCTGGTATCACTTTACCAGAGGAAGATATACAACCTGGCTCTTGGCTACGTAAAGCAGGAAGATGAGGCCAAGGATCTCACCCAGGACATCTTCGTCACCGTGTTCCGGCAGATAGACAAACTGAAAGACGAAAGCAAGTTCGGGGCCTGGCTCTATCAGCTTGCCATAAACCACTGCCGGAACCGTTACCAGAAACTGCGCCGCCGGGGATTTTTCAGCAACCAGTCCCTTGATGACCCGGAAACAGGCCTGCACTTAAGCTCCGGCGCCACCCCGGAAAAAGATTATGAACGGCGGAACACCGCGCGCCTGGTCCGGGAAGCCATTGCCTCCCTGGCGCCGGCGGAAAAAGAAGTCATTCTTCTCCGTGACCTGCAGGAGCTGTCGTACGAAGAAATCAGTGAAATACTTGATCTGCCCATGGGCACGGTCAAGTCAAAATTGAACCGGGCCCGCCTGGCCCTGAAAAACCGCCTGAAACATGATGGTCTCGCAAAAACCTGAGAAAGTCACAGGTCCGTAACACAGGTAAGCGGGGCGAAGCCGAGACTCCGAGATCAAAGAGTTACAGCAGCGAAGCGGCGAAGCAATAACCGTCGCCGGTCGCTTTCGCTTCCTGCTGTAATCGCGGCTTTTCGAAGTCTGCGCTTATCTGCGATTTCAACAAACATTATCTGTAATGGTTCGCCTATGCAATGCACTGAAGCCCAGCCGCTGTTCACCGATTTCGCGGACAACACCCTTGGCCGCGAGGAGCTGCGCGCCCTGACCGACCATCTTCTCGGCTGCCAGGCCTGCGCCCTGGAATGGCGGGAATTCCAGCAGACCCTCAGTCTGGTGCACAGTCTCGAGACACAAGCCCCCCCGGCCGATCTGCTGCCGGGCATCCAGGCCAAACTGGCAAAAAGGGGAATTTTCGACCGGGCCTGGGCTCTTGTCGAGACCCTGAATTTTTCCCTGTCAATCCCCGCCGCTGCTGCCATATTCACCATCGCCATGCTTGCCGGGTTTCTGCTGAAAACCTCCCCCCTGGAACAGCCCGGCATCTTCCAAGCGCCCCCTGCCCGGCTCAGCGCCTTACCGCAAGGGGAGATTCTCACGGCCAGACGACCACCTGTTGCCCCGAACGCCATGTTTGCCGTATCCCATAATGGAGGGCGCCAGGGCGGGAACCTGGAGCCGCTTGCCCGGACAGCTCTGGCTACCAACCTGACCCCGGATAATGACGCCCCCCGCCTGTTGTCCCCGGATATTCATGTGCTCATCGAGAATATCGACCACGACAGCCAGATCGCGCTCTGCCGGGAAATGTTGCACCGGAACTGGCAGCTCCACCGCGTAACCACCAGCCTGTTCCTTGTCCATCTCCCCCAGACGGATCTGGGGGATTTCCATGAACTCCTTGGCCGTCACCGTTTTGCCCTGATGCCTGCCGCAGCTGCCGAGGCACGATTCGGCAGCGACAAGAAGGTGCTGACCGCAGCCATCCGCTTTCAATAAAAAATGTACCCCGATTTTTTCTGGAACTTTTACCCGGCAGACCGTGTCATAATAATTACGATGCGCATCCTTCAAGCATCACTTCCTTCCTCTCCCTTCTTCCCCAGAAGGGCTCTTTCCTGGGACCGCAGAGCCGCCCCGCTCCTGCGGTCCCGCTTTTTTTTGAACAAGGTCGCACACACACCAGGCTTGACATCCGGAAAAAGATATACACAATAAACAAAGACGCACAACAGCGGCTGATTACCCTGAGACCTGCGCAACAGTATCAGCTCCGCGCCGACACAACACTTTTGCCTTGTCCAACACACCAAGGAGGACACAATGATTCACCCCTTGCCAACCTTCCCCCGCCGCCACCCCGCTCCTGTTTTTCTGGCCTTCCTGCTCATGGGGCTCTTTCTCGCGACACTGCCTGGAATAAGCCGGGCGGCGAGCAGCCCCCCGGAAACCTTTGCCGATCTGGCGGACAAACTCAGCCCCACCGTGGTCAATATCTATACCACCCAGGTGGTCAAGGCCTCCCGCTCCCCCCATGACCTGTTCAATGACCGGGAAATACCCGAGCCCTTCCGCCGCTTCTTCGGCCTGCCTTCCCCCTTTGACCAGGATCATCCCCAGAAGGACCAGAAACGGACCAGCCTCGGCTCCGGGGTGATCATCTCCAAGGATGGATATATTGTCACCAACAACCATGTCGTGGAAAACGCAGAGACCATCAACGTGCGCCTGACCAACTTCGAGGAATACGACGCAAAGATCATCGGCCGCGACCCGAAATCAGACCTCGCCCTGCTCAAGATCGCGCCAAAGAATGGCCTGCCGGTAACAGCCTTCGGGGATTCGGACAAATTGCGGGTGGGCGACTGGGTCATGGCCATCGGCAACCCCTTCGGCTTCGAACAGACCGTTACCGCCGGGATTGTCAGCGGCAAGGGCCGTTCCCTGGGCAGCGGCCCCTATGAAAGCTTCATTCAGACAGACGCCTCCATCAATCCCGGCAATTCCGGGGGCCCCCTGTTCAATCTCAGGGGCGAGATGGTCGGGATCAATTCCGCCATCTACAGCCGTAGCGGCGGCAACATCGGCATCGGCTTTGCCATTCCCGCCAACATGGCAAAAAATGTCATCAACCAGCTCAAGGAACATGGCTCGGTGGTGCGCGGCTGGCTCGGGGTGATGATCCAGCCCGTCACCCCGGAGCTAGCGGCCCAGTTCAAAATGGAGCGGCCCATCGGCGCCCTGGTGGGCGAGGTCTCCCCTGGCAGTCCGGCGGACAAGGCCGGCATCAAGCCCGGCGATGTCATTGTCGCATTCAATGGCAAGGAAATCTCCCAGGTGAGCATGCTGCCCAATCTGGTGGCGGAAACTCCGGTGGGAAGCAGGGCGGAAGTCACCCTGTACCGGAAAGGCGCGCTGAAAAAGCTCCCCCTTGTCATTGCCAAACTCAATGAAGAACAGGTCGCCCAGACCGAACCGGCGGAAAGCCTCAACAAACGCCTGGGCCTCGGGGTGCAGGACCTTACCCCGGAAATTGCCGCTGCCCTGGGCATTACCGATAAGCATGGGGTGCTGGTTACCGGGGTCGAACCGGGCTCCCCGGCGGCGGAAGCGGGGTTGCGCAAGGGGGATTTGATCCTTGAGTTCAACCAGAGGCCGGTCCGGGACGTAAAGACCTTCCTCAACGAGCTCAAGGGAGTAAAGACAAAAGCAACGGTTTCCTTTTTTGTCAAGCGGGAGGGCCGCACCCGATTCTTTGGCCTGAAACTCAAGTAAATCCACTAACAGCCAACACGAGAAATGAATATGAAAAATCCGCATGGTTTCGGAAAACGTCTGGGCTGGCTTGCCACCCTGCTGAGCATGCTCAGCCTGGTCAGCGCCTGCACCTACCAGGACCGGGTAGCCCCGCTCAACCTGCCGGATGCAAAAAATGGCGGCATCGTGGTGGGCGATGGCCTCAAAATTTCCGCCCTGGCTTTCAGCAGCGATGACGCGGCCAAGCAGGCCTTCGGCTTTGGCGCGCGCAAGGCTGGCCTGCTGCCCATTCAGCTGACCCTGCAAAACGACAGCCCGGACAAGGTGAGGCTCAACCCCGAGCAGACCTTTCTCATCGACAACAACAACAGGGCCTGGCCGGTTCTCTCCCTGGAGAAGACCTATCAGCGGACTTCAGGGCATGTCGATCTTGGGGAAACAGCCAAAGGCGCGGGCAAACCCGCTCTGCTCATGGGCGCGGCCGGAGCGCTGGCCGGACTGGCCGTAGGGGTCGTCACCGGCAAGAATGTCGGCGAAGCAATGGGAACCGGCGCCGTGCTTGGCGCGGCGGGTGGGGCGATTGTCGGGGGCGCCAAGAGTTACAGCGACAGCGGGGAAAAAATCAGGGATGACCTTGCCGCCAAAACCCTGCGGAACGAAGCGATTCTGCCGCACCAGATCGCCTACGGCGTTCTTTTCTTTCCTGGAATGCCGGGCGAGGAAGCAGACGGGGTAAAAGAGCTGCGGCTCTCCCTGACCATCGGCAACACGCCGCAGGTTGTCATCCTCTTTCCCGCAATCAGGTAATTTCAGCCGACAGCTATCAGCTGTCGGCTGACAAACGAAGCGCGGCGGCGTCCGCCGCCGCCACCTGGGCAATGGCCGCCCTCACCTTGTCGAGATCCTTGCGTCCGGGTTCAAACTCCACCCCCGAGTTGAAATCCACGGCAAAGGGGCGCGCCTGCCTGATCGCCTCCCCCACATTCTCGGGGGTAAGGCCACCGGCCAGGACAACCGGGCCGGGAGGCGCCAGTTTTTCAAGCAGGCGCCAGTCAAAGGTCTGCCCGGTTCCGCCGGCAATCTTCTCATGAAAGGTATCGAACAGAAAGGCGGAAACCTCCCCGGCATAGGGCGCCAGTTCTTCCGCGGACAGGGAGGCCCCCACCCGGAAAGCCTTCATCACCCGGCAATCGATTTCCGCGCAGTACTCAGGGGACTCTGCCCCGTGCAGCTGGACCTTGGTCAACCTGCAGTACTGGACAATCTCGTTCACCACCGCGGCTTCCTGATCGACAAAAACCCCCACCGCATCCACAAAGGGCGGCAGCTTCTTGACGATCTCCCGGGCCCGATCCGGGTCAATCTGCCGGGGGCTGTGCCCGGCAAAGATCAGGCCAACCGCGTCCACTCCGGCGGCCACCACCGCGGCGACCTCCGCCATCTCCCGCATCCCGCATACCTTGATCCGCGTTCGGGCGTTCATGCAATTCCCCCCTAAAATAAGCATCAATGACCAGGGCCTCCCTGCCCGCCGGCCAGCGCGCGCAGGGCATCGGCCGGGTCCGCGGCCCGCATCAGGGTCTCCCCGACCAGCGCGGCCCTGACCCCATGCTCCGCCAGCCGTTGCATGTCGTGATGGTCACGAATCCCTGATTCGCTCACCAATGGAATTTCCGCCGGAATCATCTTCTGCAAGCGGAAGGTGGTGTTCAGATCCATGGAAAAATCCCGCAGGTCACGGTTGTTGACCCCGATCAGACGGCTGCCCGCGGCCACGGCCTTTTCGACCTCCGCCTCGTCATGAACCTCCACCAGGGCATCCATGCCAAGCTCACCAGCCAGGGCCAGATAGTCTTTTATCCGGGCGGTCTCGAGAATGGCGGCGATCAGCAGCACGGCATCGGCTCCGTAAGCCCTGGCCTCCCGGATCTGCAGCGGATCGATGATGAAATCCTTGCGCAGCACCGGCAGATTAACCGCAGCCCGCACCGCGGAAATAAAGGAGAGGGAGCCCTGAAAAAACCGCATATCGGTGAGCACCGACAGAGCCTGGGCTCCGCCGGCCAGATAGCTGCGCGCGATGGCCACCGGATCGAAATCCGGCCGGATCACGCCCTTGGACGGGGAAGCCTTTTTCGCCTCGGCAATGATGGCCACCCCGGGGAAATCCGTCAACGCCCGCAGGAAGCCGCGCGGCGGCGGAATCTCCAGCTCAGGCGCTGCAAGGCCCCTGGCCTTGAGGGCGGCAACCTCTTCTTTTTTCCAGGCCACGATGGTGTCGAGAATCATGGGTTCTTCACCGATCGGGAAAAGGCAACCAACGCCTCAACCTTGTTGAGCGCGGCCCCGCTGGCCACCACCTCCCGGGCCAGGGCCACCCCCCCGGCAAGATCATCGGTGCGTCCGGCAGCCATCAGGGCGGCGCCGGCATTGAGCAGAACCATGTCCAGACAGGGCCCGGCCTCGCCGCTCAGCACGGCCCGCAGCTGCGCCGCCGCCTCGGGCGCGGTTGTCCCGCCTTTGATTTCGGCCAGGCTGGCCGTGGCCATGCCCAGCTCCGAGGGATGGATGCTGTAAGTTGTCAGACCGCCGTTGGCCCAGTCGGATACCCTGGTAGCGCCGGTAATGGTGATCTCGTCAAGATTGCCCTCGCCGCACACCACCAGGGCCCGCCGGGCGCCAAGCCTGCCCAGCACCCTGGCCAGGGTCTCGGTGAGGGCCGGGGCGAACACCCCCATGACCTGAACATTGGCGCCGGCAGGGTTGGTCAGCGGGCCGAGGATGTTGAAAATCGTCCTGATTCCGATCTCGCGGCGCGGGCCGATGGCATGCTTCATCGCCCCGTGCAGGGCCGGGGCGAACATGAAGCCGATGCCGACCTCCCGGATGCATTGGCCGATCTGCGCCGCGCTTAAGCTCAGGTCCACGCCCAGGGCTTCCAGGACATCGGCGCTGCCGCAGTGGCTGGAAACGGAACGGTTGCCGTGTTTTGCCACCGGAATCCCGGCCCCGGCCACGACAAAGGCGGCGGTGGTGGAAACATTGAAGGTGCCGGAGGCGTCGCCCCCGGTGCCGCATGTATCGACGAGAATCTCGCCCTCACCAACCGCATGCACCTTGGTGGCCTTGGCCCGCATCACCCTGGCTGCGCCGGTGATCTCGTCCACGGTTTCGCCCTTGATCCGCAGGGCGGTGATAAAGGCGCCAATCTGGGCCGGGGTGGCTTCGCCGCCCATGATTGTTTCCATCACCCCGACCATCTCCGCTTCATTCAGGTCGGTTCCCGCCACCAGTTTGGCAATGGCCTCTTTCATCATGCGACCATCTCCTTGCGCTGCTTGCTGAGGATTGCCGGATAGGCCGGATCAATGAAATTTTTCAGCAATTGAACCCCGGCCGGGGTCATGATGGATTCGGGATGGAATTGCACCCCTTCCACCGGCAGGGTCCGGTGTCTGAGCCCCATGAGTTCGCCCTGGTCGGAACGGGCCGTCACCATCAGACAGGCAGGCAGATCCGACTCCCTGACCACCAGGGAATGATAGCGCATGGCCTCGAAGGGGTTGGGCAGGCCGGTGAACACCCCCAGACCGTCGTGGCTGATGGGGCTTGTCTTGCCGTGCATGAGCCGCCCGGCCCGCACAGTTTGTCCGCCAAAGGCCTCACCCAGGGATTGATGCCCCAGACAGACCCCCAGCACCGGAATCCTGGTGCTGAAAAAACGGATCGCCTCGATGGAGATGCCTGCCTGGGCCGGCGAACAGGGACCGGGCGAGACCAGCAGCCGGTCGGGCGCAAGAGAGGCGATAAAGGAGATATCCACCTCGTCGTTGCGGAAGATCTTCATCTCGGCGCCCATCCCCCCGAGGGTCTGGACAATGTTGTAGGTAAAGGAGTCGTAATTATCGATGATAACGATCATGTTCTTTCTCGCGCGCCGCCGGGAAAACCGGCTGCCTAAGCCGTTGTTAAAAATGTAATGGTTATTTCGTAACGGCCCCTAAAACTCTTTTTCCGCCAGCTCCACCGCCCGCCGCAGCCCCATGGATTTGTTGATGGTTTCCTGATATTCCAAGGCGGGCGCCGAATCGGCGACAATCCCGGCGCCGGCCTGCACCCAGAGATCGTCGCCCTGCATGACAAAGGTCCGGATGGTGATGCAAAAATCCATGTTCCCGGAAAAGCCGAAATAGCCGACCGCGCCGGCATAGGGCCCGCGCCGCTCGGGTTCAAGCTCTTCGATGATCTCCATGGCCCGGATCTTGGGGGCGCCGCTCACCGTGCCCGCGGGAAAGCAGGCGCGCAGGACATCGAACTGATCCTTGCCCGGGGCCAAAGTCCCGTGCACCCCGGAAACCAGATGCATGACATGGCTGTACCGCTCGACCACCAGCAGGTCGCGGACCTCCACCGAACCATATTGGGCGACCCGGCCCACATCGTTGCGGCCCAGATCGACGAGCATCAGATGCTCGGCCCGCTCCTTGGGATCGGCCAGCAGCTCCTGCTCCAGGGCCGCATCCTCTGCCTCGGTTTTCCCCCGCTTTCTCGTTCCGGCAATGGGCCTGAGCTCGATATCCTCCTGTTCCAGACGGACCAGAATCTCCGGGGAAGAACCGATCTGGACCAGATCACCGAGCTTGAGATAAAAGAGATAGGGGCTGGGGTTGATATGACGGAGGGCGCGGTAGAGCTTGAAGGGCGCCAGTTCTGTTTTGGCGTGAAACCGTTGCGACAAAACAACCTGGATGATATCACCGGCCTGAATATACTCCTTGGCCGCCCCCACCATCTTCTCGAACCCCTCCTCGCTCATATTGGAGGTGAAGGTGTGGGGCGTGGCGGCCTTTAAGCCTGCGCCGCCGAGATACTCCGTTGGCATGGGCGCCTGCAGGCGAACAATGATCTCCTCTATCTCCGCCTGCGCTTTCGCGTACAAGGCCGGGATATCGCACGCTTCAATCCCAACCCCAGAGGTCTGCACCAGATTGACCACGGTGAGCAGCTGCCTGAGGTTGTCGTAGATCAGAACGGTTCGCGGCACCATGAAAGAGCTGTCCGGAAACCGGGCAAGGGGCGGGTTGCTCTCGGGCAGCCGCTCCATGAACCGCACCATGTCGTAACCCAGAAACCCGACGGCCCCGCCAAAAAAACGCGGCAACAGTTCCGGATCGCAGGCCATCTCGGAGTTGCAGGCATTGAAGGACTTGAGCAGACTTTGCAGAGCCTCAAGCGGGTCGCCCTGCTGCTCCTCCACCATGCCCTCCCGGGTGATGGTGATCCGGGTGCCGCGGCTTGCAAAGGTGACGATGGGGTCAAACCCGATAAAGGAATAACGCCCCCATTTCTCGCCGCCCTCAAGGCTTTCAAAGAGAAAGGCGTGCGACTCCCCGCCCGCCACCTTGGCAAAGATGGTCAGCGGCGTATCGAGGTCGGCGACGATTTCCCGATAGATCGGCACCAAGCCGGCATCGACCGCCAGGTGTTCAAACTCCGGCAAGGAAGGTCGGAACATGAGGGCTCCTCAACTCATAAAAAAAGCCATGGAACACTGGCGTCCCATGGCTTTTTGTTTTTCTTTTCACGGCGAAACACTCTTCATAATATACAGGTCTGATCCCTGCGCACGGCGGAAGAGGCACAACCAGCCCGACCGGAAGAGGCCCAGCCCAACGCCTTCTCCCGCTGGAAAAAAAGTCGAGGCAGAACTCCCGCCGCTACCGGCTCTCGCGTTATTACGCGGCGCTCAACAAGGCGTTCACCCGCTTGGTCAAACGGGAAACCTTGCGGGAAGCGTTCCTTTTGTGAATAGAGCCTTTCACCGCTGTTTTCTCAATAACAGGGATCGCCACCTTCAATGCTTCCTGGGCCTGATCCCCGGCTTTCTGCTCAAGGGCCTCAAGGACCTTCTTCACAACACCCTTCATCTTGCTCTTGTTGGAGCGATTGCGAAGCCGTTGCAACTGGTTCTGACGATTCCTTTTCTCGGCGGATTTATGATTAGCCAATTCTCAACTCCTGTTCACTGTATTGTTAATTGATTCAAAACGCCCTGCCCGCGTTTCACGGCTGGCAGGTTTTCTGCACGATTGCCGTTTCCCGACAACCCCGACAGAAAGATGCTGGAAAATTTTGTGAAGATAAATCAATTCCCACACCTTGTCAAGCAACAACTGAACAGCCTGTTTCGGATATTTTCCTGGCGCCCGCGAGGAGTCCTTCGCAAGAAACGCCTTTTTCCACCACACCACGACCGATCCCCTCAATTTTTTAAAAAAAATTCATTCATGCCCCTTGCCTGGCGCCCTGCTTTTCGTTTACCTTACAAGTATAGATATTCTCAACGTTTCCAGCCCTGTTTTTTTTTATTGACGGAACCCGGACCCCGATGCTCGAATTCGCACAGTCACTTCGCTGGCAAGACATATTCGATATCATGATCGTCTCGTTCATCATCTATCGGATCATGCTGCTGATCCGGGGAACCCGCGCCGTCCAGATGCTGGCTGGCATCGTTGTCCTCATCATGCTCTATTTTGCCGCGCGGGAGCTCGAATTCCTGACCCTGTACTGGCTGCTGGGAACTTTTTTAAGCTCGATCTTCCTGATTATCATCATCATCTTCCAGCGGGATATCCGGCGTGCCCTCACCCAGGTTGGGCAAACCACCTTTTCCAAGCCGCAGGAAGACACGGTTCGCATTCTGCTCGAGATTGTCAGGGCGGCGCAGCAAATGGCCCAGCGCAAGATCGGCGGCCTCATCGTCATCGAACGGGAAACAGGGCTCAATGAATACATCGAATCCGCCCACAGCCTTGACGCCATCGTCAGCAGACAGCTTCTGGTCAGCATTTTCCAAACCACCGGCCCTCTCCATGACGGGGCGGTGATCATCCATAATGGCCGGATCCGTTCGGCCGGAGCCCTGCTCCCCCTCACCAGAAACCCCTACATCAGCAAACAGCTTGGCACCCGCCATCGAGCAGCCATTGGGCTTTCCGAGGAAACAGACGCGGTGATCATCGTTATCTCGGAAGAAACCCAGAAGATATCCCTTGTCCAGCACGGCGCCATGACCTCCGATCTCGACGAAAACGCCCTCAGAAGCCGACTTGACGCAATCTTTGTTCCCAAGGAAAATACGACTCCCCTGTTATGGAAAACCTGGCTAAACAAATAATCCGGCGCCTGCCCACCCTCAACCTCCTCAACTGGCCGAACAATTGGGGGCTGAAGCTCATCTCCCTGATCTTCGCCATCCTCCTCTGGTATTTCGTGGTGGGCGAGGACAAGGTTGACACCACGGTCTACATTCCGGTGGAGATTGTCAATCTGCCCAGGGATCTGGTCATCTCCAACCAGTTCAAGAAACAACTGGAGGCCACGGTCAGCGGCCCCCGCGGCCTGATCAGCGGCCTCAACCGCCAGCGGATCACAAGAACCATCAACCTTGCCAAGGCCACCTCCGGCACCATTGTCATCCGCAATGAACCCGAGACGATCCAGTTTCCGCGGGGCGTCATCGTATCACGCATCCAGCCCACCCACATTACCCTGCTCATCGACGAACTGGTCGAAAAGGAGCTGCCGGTCCAGGCCAGGACAACAGGCTCCCCCGCCAACGGCCACGAACTGGCGGGAGTGGTCTTCGAACCCCCGTCCATCAAGATTTCCGGCCCCAAGGCCATTGTCGGACGCGAAAAACTCCTGATTGCAAAACCCATCGACATCAGCGGGCTGAAAGGGCCGACAACCATCCAGATTCCCCTGGAGCTGCGACCGGCGCTTGTCGAACTCATGGGCGAGACCGTGGTCACCGCCAATGTGGTGATCCGCGAAAAAACCATGGAAAAGACCATCACGGATGTTCCCGTCCACCTCTCCGACGCCGATTCCGCGAGAAAGGTGGCCATCGAGCCGGACACCATCAGCGTCCGCGCCCTGCTGCCCCTGAGCAGCAAAGGAAACCAGGCCGGGCTTGTCGAGGCCAGTGTCTCGACAGACGGGCTGTCGGCCGGCACCCACAGACTTCCGGTAAAAATCACGGCGCCGGAGCAGATAAAAATCATCGAAACACTCCCGTCCACCGTCACCGTAAAAATTGGCCGGAGCCCTGGCAAATGACCCGGGTCGCCAGTTTGTCCTCTCCTCCCGGCAGCAGGCTGACACAGGGGCCAGCGGTGGAAGATCCATTTTTAGGTTCTATTTTTCCGAGCCGCAGGGCAAAACCATGAGAAAATTGTTCGGCACCGATGGGGTCCGGGGGGTGGCGAACACCTATCCCATGACCACAGAAATCGCCATGCAGATAGGCCGGGCCCTCGCCTTTCTGGTCAAGGACATGCGGCGCGGCCACCGGATCGTCATCGGCAAGGACACCCGCCTTTCCTGCTACATGATCGAAAACGCCCTGGCCGCGGGTATCTGCTCCATGGGGGTGGACATCCTCCTGGTCGGACCGCTGCCCACCCCGGGAATCGCCTTCATCACTACCAGCATGCGGGCCGACGCCGGGGTGGTGATCTCCGCCTCCCACAACCCCTTCCAGGACAATGGCATCAAGATCTTCGCCAGAAACGGCTTCAAGCTCCATGACGATCTGGAACTGGAGATCGAAAACCTGATCTTCTCCCAGAAGATGTCGGCGCTCAGGCCGGTGGCCGAAGAGGTGGGCCGCGCCACCCGGCTTGATGACGCCAAGGGCCGCTACATCGTTTTTTTGAAGAACACCTTTCCCAAGGAATACACCCTGGACGCCTTCCACATCGTGCTCGACTGCGCCAACGGGGCGACCTACGGGGTTGCCCCCCATGTCTTCGAGGAGCTGGGCGCCACCGTCACCACCCTGGCGGCAGAGCCGGACGGCACCAACATCAACCGCGATTGCGGCGCCCTGCACCCGCAGCACATGGCGGAGAAGGTCCGGGAACTCGGGGCGGACATCGGCATCGCCCTGGACGGCGACGGCGACCGGATCATCGTGGCGGACGAAAAAGGCAATATCGTTGACGGCGACCACCTCATGGCCATCTGCGCCGCCGACCTGATCAGCCGCAAGAAGCTGAGGAAAAAAACCCTGGTCGCCACAGTAATGAGCAATCTCGGCCTGGAGGTCGCCATGCGACGCATGGGCGGCGCCATGGTCCGCACCCAGGTCGGCGACCGCTACGTGGTGGAAGAGATGCGCAAGTCCGGCTACAATTTCGGCGGGGAGCAGTCGGGGCAT
>JAJZSH010000295.1 GCA_021822005.1 Deltaproteobacteria bacterium
GTCCAGGCTCGGGTAAAGCCCGCTGACGCTGTCCGCCAGCCGGGCCACAGCCAGGGTGTGTTCCAGCAACCCGCCCACATAGGCATGGTGCATTGCCTTGGCTGCGGGCGCTTTTTTAAAGGACTGCATGAGCCGCCGTTCGCCGAACAGAGAAAGGAGCAATTCCTTGAGAAACGGATTGTCCACGCTGCCGGCAAGTTTGAGCAACTCTTTGGCCATGAGGCCCACATTGCCCTGAACGCTGGGGACAAACAGGGCCAGATCAACCTCGCTGTCCGGCATGCGGGTGAGGGTGTCGATCCGGAGCTGAAGAATGTTTTTATAGGCCTGGGCCTGACCGCTCACGGAAACAATGGCTCCGGACGGGCATTCGCCCATGAGCTGCTCGGCATTCTCCCACACCCGCCCGGAGATCTCGCCGCTGGCGTCCATCAGGACCAGGCTCAAGTATGGTTTGCCAGTCTTGGTTTCGCCCCGGTTCATCTCCCGGACCAGGAAAAGGTCGTGGATTGGCTGTCCGTCGGTAATTTCTTTTATTTGAATATGTTTGTTCGCTGTTGCCATGGAGTCATTGAATCAGGACAGGGCTGAAAACGCAAAGTATAATGGCTTTTTCACAGGCGGGCGTCAATTTTCTGGTGTAATTGCTTCCATGAGAGAATTTTCTCGTCAGCCGTCATGAGCGCAGCCCCATTATCAATGGCTGTGGCAACAATCATGCGGTCGGCGGGATCCCCGTGAAACAAGGGCAACTGGCCTGCCTGAATCGCCGTTGTGCCGCGCAGGGGGATTTCAAGCAACCCGGCTTGCAGCAGCTCAAAGCGCCAGTCTGCAAGTTCCGTCTGCATGGTCAACCGTTGTTTGTCGATCAGCATGGCAACCTCCCAAAAACTGATGGTCGCAACGCCAAGCTGGCCGCTTGCCAGGGATTCGTTAATGCTTTGCAGCGCGGTTTTTCCCAATCGCGGATTTCCTTCGTCCAGCCAGACAAGAACATGGGTGTCAAGCAGCAGCATTATTCTGCATCCCAGGCAACGTCCAGCGGGGCAATCAGGTCGTCCTTGCTCTCTATTTTCCCTTTGTGCAGCCCAAAGAGTGTTGTCGGCGGTGTTCGATACGGCTTCAGGATGGAGACGGGTTTTCCATTCTTGGTGATCACAATTTCTTCACCCGTCTGGTTCACTTCATCCATGAAATGCAAGCATTTTGCCTTGAATTCCGATGCCTTGACGGTTTGCATGTCTTGCCCATTTCCTTATTGTGCTGGATAGTGTGACTATAGTCATCACCATGGTCATGCGCAAGTTTTTTGTGGGGGAAATATTTTTGAAATCACATGTTGCATTTGCCCTCTCCCCCGTCCCCTCTCCCGCAAGCGGGCGAGGGGAGTGTGTCTTTAATTTTACAAGAGCCTCTTCTTACAGAATATTCTGGCAGTCATTGTACCCAGTTTTCCAGGCGCAGGCCGTCAATCCTTTCGAATTCCTTGGTGTTGTTGGTCACCAGGGTCATGCTTTGTGATCGGGCCAATCCAGCGATAAGCAGGTCGTAAGGGCCGATGGGCAGGCCTTTTTTTTCAAGTTCCGCCCGGATGACTGCGGCGTCCATGGCGGCAGAGCGGTCCACATCAACGAGGTTGAGCGGAAGGAGAAATCTGGCAAGTGCATCCTGAGAGCGTTGGCGGGATTGGCTTTTTTGGACTCCATACTCAAGCTCGAAGAGCGTGATCGTAGAAATTGCAACATCCTGCGGTGAATGCTGCCTGAATTGCGCGAACGCTTCCTGCGGCCGTTTTTTGATTAGATAGTGCCCATCCGGAAACTATAACCTGCTGATATTTATACAAAACAACGAACATTTTGTTATGATTTTATGGCACATCGTGATAGAATAAGGTTCCAACAATCTGGTATTATTCAGTAATTTGCTTTGGAGCCTCCTCGCATGCGCCGAAAATTCAACCCGCAATTGAACCTGTTTATGGTCATGGCCCGAAACCAGATCGTCAAAGAGCTGCAACAGATGTCCCAAGTGCTCGATGCCACCCCCAAGGTGTTGGATCTGGCCTATCAGGACTTGGTGCGCTCTGCCCGCCCCACCACCGGTCGGGAGGGGATGACCGCCGAACAGGTCTTGCGTTGCGCCATCCTGAAGCAGTATCGCCAGCTCACTTACGAGGAACTGGCCTTTCATCTGGAAGATTCGAGTTCCTTCCGCGGTTTCTCCCGCCTGGGGATGGGGCAGTATCCCTGCAAGTCGATCCTCCAGGAGAACATCAAGGCCCTGCGGGAAGAGACCTGGGAGGCGATCCACCGGGAGATCGTCGGCTACGCCGAACAGGAAAAGATCGAGTCCGGCCGCAAGGTTCGCATCGATGCCACCGCCGTGGAGACCGATATCCACCATCCCACCGATTCGACCCTTCTGGCTGATGGCGTCCGGATCATCACCCGCTGGCTGGCCGAAGGCAAGAAACTGTCCCCGACTCCCGGCTATTCGTACAGCGACCATCGGCGGGTTGTCAAGAAGCGGGTCTTGACAATCCTCAACACCAGGAAAGAGACGGTTCGCCGGAGCGCTTATAAAGACCTCCTCATCTATGCCGGCAAGGCCAGGGAGTATGCCTTGGCAGCCATCCCAAAGCTGTCGTCCCATCAAGCCAGGGAGAGAACCGACTTCTACGCCGGCAAGGTGCTGGCCGAGAAGTTGGCGCGGGCAGTCGGCATCCTCGGCAAGGTGATTGACCAGACCGACCGGCGGATCTTCAAGGGCGAGCAGGTGCCCGCCTCGGAGAAAGTGGTCTCTTTCTTCGAGGACCACACCGACATCATCGTCAAGAAGCGGCGGGAAACCGAGTTCGGGCACAAGATCTTTCTCACCGGTGGCAGATCCACCATGATTCTTGATTGCCTGATCGTGCGCGGCAATCCGGCCGACACGGAGCAGTACGGGCCGCTGCTGCAAAGACAGAAGGAGCTCTATGGCCGCATGCCCCGGCAGGTATCGGCCGATGGAGGCTTCGCCTCGAAGGATAATCTTGCCTTTGCCAAGGAGCGCCTGGTCAAGGATGCCGTGTTCGCCAAGAAGCGGGGGCTGTCGGTGCTCGACATGGCCAAGAGCGCCTGGGTGTACAAGGCTCTGCGCAACTTCCGGGCCGGCATCGAGGCCGGAATCTCCACCCTCAAGCGCGCTTTTGGTCTTGACCGCTGCACCTGGAAAGGCTGGAAGGGCTTCGGTCGGTACGTCTGGAGTTCGATCGTCTCCTACAACCTTCTGGTGGTGGCCAGAGCAAAGCTGGCTACAGCCTGAGAAGCTCCAGGCAGGATGCAAATCAGCACGACCAAGGGATCACTGCGCCCTGAATTGAGAAAGAACGGCTCGACGAACTGAAATCACCTTCCGGATGGCCGGTAGCGGGAACCTCCCGGCTGCTGGCATTCCTCGTCACAGCAAAACGGGGGTTTCCGGATGGAAACTAATTAAGATGCGGTGTCAGGTCGATTCCGCTAATAACCATGTGGGCTGGCGACTTGGTTTGTATGACATACGCGGCATCGAGCAAGCGCTTTATATAGAAGGAGTGAATGTGCGGGCCAAATCAA
>JAJZSH010000029.1 GCA_021822005.1 Deltaproteobacteria bacterium
TACAACCCCTCGGGGTCCAGCCCCTTGATCTGCTGGATGGCCAGGGAATCTTTTGCCGTGGCGGACTCTCGGGATTCGTAATGGGTCATGTCCGAACTGGCCACGATGAGGACGGGCTTGCCGTATCGCCCGATGGCGGCGGCGAGCGCCTCGCCGACTGCCTGGCAGGACTTGAAGGAAAGATGGGAGATCACCATGGGGGTCAGGGTCATGTCCGGCCGGAAATACTGCAGGAACGGCACTTGTACCTCCAATGAATGTTCAAACCGGTGGGCCAGGGTATCTTCCTCGATCAGCTCTGTCTGGGCAAGGAGGCTGCGGGCAAGCACCGTGTTGATCGGTACCTCGCCCAGGGGCATGCTCCAAGCCCCTTTATCCATCAGGGCCACGGCCGCGCCATAGCCATGATGGTTGGGGCCCATCACCACGATGTCCTGGGGGATCTCCACCGCGGCGAAGGTTTCCCCGGCCACGCCGCCGGAGTAGATATAGCCGGCATGGGGCGAGACCACGGCCAGGGCCTTGTGCTTGGCTGTGGAGGGAGGAATGAGGCGGTCGAGGGTGTGTTTGAGGGTGGCAGGGTCTCCGGGGTAAAACTGATGGGCAACCGCAGGTTCTCGTCTCATGGCAGACCTCCAGGTGCAACTGAGGGAAACAGGCAAAAAACGTGTTTTTCAATTATAGCCCAGAAAGCGGGAGCGAAGCAAAGAGATCTGCAGAAAAAACAGTTTAGGGAAGTTTAACCTGCCAGACGGTGGTGGTGGGGCCATCTTTCAGGTCGATGCCCTGGGTCAGGAGCTGGTCGCGGATCTCATCGGCCCGAGCCCAGTTCTTTGCTTCCCTGGCAGCGGTTCTTTCCGCGATACCCTTTTCGATCTCTTCCGGGGTAACAGAGAGGGTCTTGAGGATTTTTTCCTGCTCTTTGTGCAGGTACAGCGCCGGCTCTTCGCTGAGCAGTCCCAGGGTGTTGGCCATTTCCCTGGTGGTTTTGGCGCCTTCCTGGAGCAGTTGCAGATCCAGGCTGGCTGGTTTGCCCGGCAGATGCTGGCGAATCTTGTTGAGGATTTTCACCCCCTCGAAAAGATGCCCCAGGGCCTGGGCCGAATTGAAATCATTGTCCATGGCCTTGAGGAAACGGTCCGCCAGGGTTTCGATCTTCTCCCGGTCTGCCTTGGAGATGGCGCCGGCCGCCTGGTCATTGCCGGTGGCGGGCAGTTGCTCGATCTCCGCCAGGCAGGTGTACAACCGGTTGAGCCCGGCCACCGCATCGAGCATGGCCGCTTCCGAGTAGTCGAGCGGGTTGCGGTAGTGGGTGGAAAAGATGAAGAGCCGCAGGGCCTCCGGGGCAAATCTCTCGATGACCTCCCGGATGGTGAGAAAGTTGCCCAGGGACTTTGACATCTTTTCGTCTTTGATCGTTACAAAGCCGTGGTGGACCCAGTATTTGACGAAATCTTCCCCGGTGGCGCCTTCGCTTTGGGCCATTTCGTTTTCATGGTGGGGGAAGATGAGGTCCTTGCCGCCGCCGTGGATATCAAAGGAGTTGCCCAGGTATTTGCGGCTCATGGCCGAGCATTCGATGTGCCAGCCGGGTCGGCCGGGGCCCCAAGGGCTTTCCCAGGTGGGCTCCCCGGGTTTGCTCCCTTTCCAGAGGGCAAAATCCATGGGGTGTTCTTTTTTCTCGTTCACCGAGATGCGGGCGCCTGCCTGCATATCTTCCAGGTTGCGGCCGGAAAGTGAGCCGTAGCCGCCGAAACCGGTAACCCTGAAGTAGACATCGGTGTCAACCTGGTAGGCGAGTCCCTTGCGGATGAGATCTTCGATCAGCTCGATTATTTCCGGCAGATGTTCGGTGGCCTTTGGCTCGATGGTGGGGGGGAGAATGCCGAGGCTGGCCATGTCTTCGTGGAACATGGCGATGAAGCGGCTGGAAAGCTCTTCGCAGGTGGTGTTCTGTTCCTGGGCCCGCTTGATGATCTTGTCGTCAATGTCGGTGAAGTTGCGGACAAAGGTAACCGCATAGCCCCGGTAACGCAGATAGCGGACGATCATGTCGAAAACCAGGGCGGACCGGGCATGACCTATATGGCAATAGTCGTAGGCGGTGATGCCGCAGACGTAGAGCTTGATTTTGCCCTCTTCCAGGGTGACAAGGGGGGATTTTTGACCGGTTTTGGTATTGTAGATCTCGATACTCATGGTCTGTTCCATCGAGTTGATATGCGAGGCAGGGAAAGCCGAGGCCGGGAAAGGAGGGGGACGATCACCTGGCTTATGTCCGCTTGCCTCTGCCGTATCCAGTGCGTTTGCCGATGCTGGGCATGTATTATGATAAAGGAGTTATCCCCTTTGTGAAAAGATATGTTATATACCCGTTTCCAGGAAAGAGAGCAAGCCCTGTTGTGTGCATATGCAAATATCCAGACAGGCTTTTGCCTCAAGCATTTCAGCTATCGAGGAGTTTTGGCCATGGATATAATCGAGCAACGCAGCCTTGAAAATAATATGACCTTAACCGTGTATGACCAGTCAAAAAAGATGGCCGGAGACCGGTGGCTGATCAAGATTGTCTGCGAGGCGGAGCTTCCTGTTGATGAGGGGTTTTTCTCCCGTCTGTCTGAGGCGGATCTTGCCTTGCAGGCAGAGGTTCGGGAGGCCATGGCAGGATCGGTAAAGTTTTCGGCCACCAAGGAAAGGACTTTCATTGCCGAGACCGAACGGGCTGCGCTGGTGAAACGCATGGTGGCTGATATTTTGACAAACATGGTGACCTATCTGAGCAGGCCGGAATTTCCGGAAAGGCTCTTTGCCCGCAAATATGAAGAGCTCAGGACAGCCTGCTCCACGGCCCGGCATTACCGGAGCCTGCCGGATAAAGAGCATGATGGGGACGCCGATGAGGGGCCGGCGGATTTTTCCGCATGTTTTAAGTAAGAGAAGGGCGGGAAGACAGGGCTGTCGCCCATGTTTTATTCTTGACAAACTTCCCTGATCACATAATATTCGGGATTTTAGGTTGCCGGGAATCCGGGATATTTCAGGTTTTTTTGGGTCTGTATTATCCGCGCTCTATCCATTTGCCAAGGTCCGGGAATGACTTTGGCCGCTTTTCATAAACAAAGGAGAAACAATGAAAGTTCTGATCAGTGACAACCTGTCGCCCATTGGTGTTCAGATTCTCGAGGATGCCGGGCTTGAGGTTGATGTGAAAACAGGCCTTTCCCCGGATGAGCTTAAAGCCATAATTCCTGAATACGACGGCCTGGTAATCCGCAGCGCCTCCAAGGTTACCGAGGAGATCATCGCAGCGGCGGAGAAGCTGCGGGTCGTGGGACGCGCCGGAATCGGCCTTGATAATGTCAATATTCCCGCGGCAAGCAAGAAGGGGATCATCGTCATGAACGCCCCGGACGGCAACGCCACCACGGCGGCGGAACACGCCATTGCCATGATGATGTCGCTGACCAGAAACATCCCGCAGGCCACCGCCTCCATGAAGGAAGGCAAGTGGGAGAAGAAGAAATTCTCCGGCCGGGAAGTAACCGGAAAAACCGTGGGTATTGTCGGGATCGGTCGGATCGGCAGCATTTTTGCCGAGCGGGCCCAGGGGTTGAAGATGAAGGTTATCGCCTTTGATCCCCATATGCCCAAAGAGCTGGTCGAGAAAATCGGCGTGGAGCTGGTCAGCTTGGAAGAGCTGTGCAAACGGGCCGATTTTATCTCGGTGCATGTGCCGCTCACCAAGGAAACCAAGCATCTGCTCTCCACCAAGGAATTCAAGTTGATGAAGAAAGAGTGTGTCTTCCTCGATTGTGCCCGTGGCGGGGTGGTTGATGAGGAGGCCTTGTACCATGCCCTTAAGGATGGGGAAATCCGCGGGGCAGGGCTGGATGTCTTCGAGGTGGAGCCCACCACCAAGGAAAATTGCAAGTTGCTGAGCCTGGATAATTTCATCTGCACCCCGCATCTGGGCGCTTCCACGGCGGAGGCCCAGGAAAATGTCGCTGTTGCCATCGCTGAACAGATCGCGGACTATCTGCTCCGCGGCACCATTACCAATGCGGTCAACGTGCCTTCCGTAAGCGCGGATGTTCTCTCCCAGGTCGGCCCGTATATCACCCTGGCCGAGATGCTTGGCTCCTTCCACATGCAGATCGCCAAGGGCGGAGTGGAGGAGGTCAATATCGAGTTCTGCGGCGATCTTTCCGAGATGATCACCAGCCCGATCACCGTTGCCTTTCTGAAGGGGTTGTTTACTCCGATCCTGAAAGACGCCGTGAATTATGTGAACGCTCCGATCATTGCCCAGGAACGGGGTATTCGGGTGGTTGAGGCAAAAACCAGCAGGAGTGACGATTTCCTCAACCTGGTCACCATCCGGGTGAAAACCAGCGAGGGCGAAAATGTCCTGGCCGGGACGGTATTCGGTAAAAATGAGCCGCGCCTGGTTCGCCTCAACGGATTCCGCATGGAAGCCCTGCCTGCCGGACCCATGCTCTTTGTGCAGAACAACGATGTTCCCGGGGTGATTGGGTTGCTCGGCACCACCCTCGGCAGCGAAGGGGTGAACATTGCCAGGATGACTGTTGGCAAGCAGCGGGAAGGGGACCGGAACCTCAATGTGATCCTGCTGAACACCGATGATTTGGTTCCCAAGCCCTTGCTGGACAAGGTCCGTTCTTTGCCGAACATCCATGCCGCCATGGTTCTTGAGTTGCCTGAGTTGGTGAGCGCCTAGCGGCTTTGTTTTCTCCTTCTGCCCATTGGGATAGCCCATGACCGAAAACGAGAAAAACGAAAAAAAGTGTCCGGAGGGATATATCCGGCAAGGCTGCAACTGCGTGCTGCCGGAGGTAACCTTTACCACTCTGATCATGTCGTTGAATACCGCGGCTCTTTTTCATTTGGGTGAGATTCAGGATCCGGAAACCGGCCAGACCGGCAACGATCTTGCCTTGGCCAAGCATACCATCAGCACCTTGCAGTTGCTGAAGGACAAAACCAAGGGGAACTTGATCGACAAGGAGGATGAGCTTCTCGGCCATGTGCTTGCCGACTTGAAGTTGCGGTATGTGAAGGCCAGCGGCTGACACTTTTCCACGCACTCGAATACTCAAGATCGCCTGGTTTTCAATCTGCTGAAATCAGGCGATTTTTTTTATGATAACGTTTTTTATGATAACGGACAGGGGTACAGAGCATTTGCTGAAGATGGAAAATGGAAGCCCAATGGAACTTACCTGCGAGGCGCCAGCAAAAATAAATCTCTATCTTGCCATCAAGGGCAAACGGGCGGATGGGTTCCACGACCTTGAAACCAGGATGGTCAAAATCACCCTTGCCGATCGCCTGCATCTGGCAAGGCGGGATTCCGGGATCACGGCGGAATGTCCGGAAAGCGATCTGCCCACCGGGGAAGGCAATCTTGTGTATCGGGCAGCGAAAAGTTTTTTTACGGCCTTGGGCACAGGGGGGGGCGTTCATATTGTCCTTGAGAAAAAAGTGCCGATCGCCGCGGGGTTGGGAGGGGGAAGCAGTGATGCTGCCGCGGTATTGCGGGGCCTGAACATCCTCTATGGTTCCCCCTTTTCCTCCGGGAAGCTTGCCGATCTGGCGCGGCCATTGGGCGCCGACGTGCCTTTTTTTGTTGATGAATGCACCGTAGCCTGGGCCACCGGGATTGGGGACGAGATCCATGCCGAGGATATTTCCCCTTCCGGCTGGATCGTTCTGGTAAACCCCGGATTTCCCGTGTCCACCAAGTGGGTGTATGAGAATTTTACGTTGACAACGGGTGGCAATCCATATATCTTAGGCCGCGACTTCGTGCATGGTAATGATGCATGCGCCGGGCCGGGGAATCTTCCTTTATATAACGAGTTAGAGGCCGTGACCATCGGGAAATATCCGGAGCTCGGTCGCATCAAAGATGAGCTTCTGGCTGATGGTGCCCACGGGGCATTGATGTCCGGCAGCGGCCCCACAGTGTTTGGTCTTTTTGGGAACGAGGCGCAGGCGCACAAGAGCGTTGCTCGATTTGCAAAGCGTTTCGGGCGGAATGTCTTTCTTGCACGACCACTGAGCACACAGGCAAAGCGTTAAGGCGTTGGGGCGTCGTCAAGCGGTAAGACACAAGACTTTGACTCTTGCACTCGCAGGTTCGAATCCTGCCGCCCCAGCCATTTCCTATCCTCTGGCGCGCAAGGCTTGCGGGGCGATTCGAAGCGGCGGAAACAAGATAACCCGAACTTCAGGCAACAGAATGAAAGATATGAAGGTGTTTGCCGGCAACGCCAACCCCGCCCTGGCTGGGGATATCTGTAACTATCTCGGGGTGCCCCTGTCCAAGGCGGAAGTCCGTCGTTTCAGCGATGGGGAAATTTTTGTCGAGATAGGCGAAAACGTCCGCGGACGTGATGTGTTTATCATTCAGCCGACCTGCCCGCCCGTGAATGACCATCTCATGGAGCTGGTGATCATGGTTGACGCCTTGCGGCGCGCTTCTGCCCGGCGGATCACAGCGGTTCTCCCCTATTATGGCTATGCCAGGCAGGATCGCAAGGTTGCGCCCAGGGTGCCCATTACCGCCAAGGTCGTGGCTGAGATGATGATGGTTGTCGGGGTGCGGCGTGTTCTGACCATGGACCTCCATGCCGGACAGATTCAGGGCTTTTTTAACATCCCGGTGGACAACCTGTTTGCCGCCCCGGTCCTGCTTGATTACATCTCGAAAAAATTACAGAATGACGTGGTGATGGTTTCCCCGGATGCCGGCGGGGTGGAGCGGACCCGCGCCTTTGCCAAACGCCTGAATGCCAGCCTTGCCATTGTTGACAAACGGAGGGACCGGGCCAACGAATGCAAGGCGATGAACGTCATCGGGGACGTTGCCGGGAAAACCGCGGTTCTGCTTGACGATATGGTTGATACCGCCGGGACCCTGTGCGCCGGGGCCGACGCCCTCATTGAGGCGGGCGCCAAGGATGTATATGCCTGTTGTTCCCATGGGGTGCTTTCCGGGCCTGCCATCGAGCGGCTGGAAAAGTCAAAGATTAAAACCCTGGTCATTACCGACAGTATCCCGCTCAGCGACGCCGCGCGGAATTGCACGAAAATCAAGGTGCTTTCCGTCTGCAAGCTGCTGGGTGAGGCGATACGGCGAATTCATGGTGAGGATTCTGTCAGTTCATTATTTGTGTAGTGAGAGAAGCAGAGACATCTATACAACCGGAGGCCACTGTCTGATATTGTGGCCGTTGCTGGTTTTTTGTTATGAGAAGCGGTAAGCCGTCGTAATAAAATAACCTTGCCATTGAAATGGCAAGAACGGCATAAAGATCCGTAACGGAACGGTCAAAAGAACAGCAGCGAAGCGGCGATGGTTATTCCGTAACGGATCCTAAACGAGGAGGTCAGTTCAATGTTACAAATCGATATGACGGCGCGAGTCCGGAAAACTGTTGGCAAAGGTGCGGCAAGGACATTGCGCAGGGCGGGGAACACCCCTGCTGTTATTTATGGGCCGCAGGGAGCCCCTGTTTCCCTGGAATGCAACACCAGGGATCTCACCAAGGGGTTGCTCTCGATCCATAGAAAGAATGCCTTCATCAATCTGGAGATTGATGAAGACGGCAAGAAAACGGTCCGGCACGTTGTTACCCGGGAGATTCAAACGGATCCGGTGCAGGATACCGTTCTCCATGCCGATTTTTATGAGGTCTCGCTCGATAAGCCCATGGTGTTTCAGGTGCCGCTCAAATATGTCGGCAAGGCCAAGGGCGTTGACCTGGGCGGCGACATGACCATCGTCAAGAACAAGGTCACTGTGACGGGCAAGCTGCTTGACATCCCCGATGTTATTGAGGTTGATGTTGCTCCCCTGGATCGGGGTGTAGTCTTGACCTGCAAGGAGCTTGGTCTCTCCGAGGGACTGAGTCTCATGACTGACCCAGATGCTGTTTGCGTTTCTATCTCCGGTGCGGCAGAATAAAACGCCTGGAATAATATTTTTCCAATACAGCGTGGTTAAAGCCGAAGAGAGGAGCTTCCTTTTTTCGGCTTTTTCTTTTTCTGGTCAGGCAGGGGCGGAAGGCGCTTTGTGATGGTTTGATCGTATAGAGGGAAATATCGTGTACGTCGTGGTTGGCTTGGGAAATCCCGGGAAAGAGTATGCTGCTACCCGGCATAATATCGGTTTTATCTTTCTTGATTATCTGGCGGAAAAATACCGGTTCACCTTCAAGGGGACAAAATGGCAGGCGGAAACAGCGAAAGATCTGTCCTGGGGATATCCCGTCCTTTTTGTCAAGCCGCAGACCTATATGAACAGAAGCGGCGCCGCGGTAAGGGCGGTTGCCGACTTTCATCAGGTCGATTCCAGCAGGATTATCGTGATTCACGACGATCTTGATCTTCCCTTGGGACGCACCAAGATCATGGTAAACCGGGGAGCAGGCGGCCATAACGGGATCCGTTCTCTGATCGAGCATCTTGGCGGCAATGATTTCGTGCGGGTACGGGTTGGGATCGGGCGTCCGGACAACACAGAGAGGGTGAGCGATTTCGTGCTTTCCCGCTTCGGGCAAGAGGAAGCGCCGATGGTGCTCGAAGAACTTCAGCGCATTGAGACGGGAGTGCGCCTTGTCATGGAAGAAGGGCTGTCCGTTGCCATGAACCGGATCAACCCGGATCATGTGTAGCCTAATGTGTTGTAATATCATGTTTTTTTAAGTTTGGATTGATAATCCTGTGATTCGTGGTATAGTGCCCCCTAATCTTCATTTCTTCGTCGGCGTTGGAGCGCTTCCTTGTAGAAAAAGGAACAGGGTGTTCCATGGTTGACGAAAGGGAGGCACGTGTGTTTAACGTTGGTGATATGGCAGTATATCCGGCCCATGGCGTTGGCAAGATAGAATCCATCGAGCAACGGCAGGTCGGGGACAAGCAGCAATCCTTTTATGTGATGAAGATTCTTGATTCAAGCATGGTTATCATGATTCCAACGGCCAGCTGCCAGAATGTGGGCCTGAGAAACATCATCAGCTCCCAGGATGTGAGCAAAATCTACGACATCCTGAATGAAAGGGGTGTTGCAATCGTCTCCCAGCCTTGGAACCAGCGGTATAGGGAGTATATGGAGAAGATCAAGACCGGTTCGGTCTACGAGATTGCCTCGGTGCTTCGGGACCTTTTTCTCTTGCGCGTGGACAAGGATCTTTCTTTTGGCGAACGCAAGATGATGGACACCGCCAAAAGTCTTCTGGTGAAAGAAATTGCCCTTGCCAACGAATTTAACGAAACCGAGACCCAGGTGGAAAAGAACATCGAGCAGATTTTTTCCTGATCCCGGTTGGCTGGCCGATGGCGTTCTCTTGTGAGATTTTTCCGTACATTTCCGCCTGTGCTATCATCCGGTAGCACGGGCGTTTTTTTGGGTACACTGAATTTTTCCCTCCGCAGTCTTGCATGACGCTACTTTTTTCTCCCACGTGAGCCTATGAGCCAGAATAGCCTTTTTATCGTCGAGAGGGGGGGGCAGCGTCTTGATCTGTATCTGGCAAGCCAACTCGACCGTGAAGGCCTGACGCGTTCACGGATTCAGCAGCTTATCCGGGCCGAAATGGTCTTGGTGAACGAGACTCCCCGGAAAGCCAAGTGTCTTCTCCAGGCCGGGGACAGGCTCACGGTCACAATCCCTCCGCAAGTTCCCTCTGAGCTGGTTGCCGAGCCTGTCGCCTTTGTCACTCTGTATGAGGATGATGATCTCATTGTTCTCGCTAAACCCCCCGGCATTGTGGTGCATCCAGCCTCCGGCCACAACTCGGCAACCCTGGTGCATGGTCTTCTCCATCATTGCGGCGGGTTATCCGGGATAAATGGAGAACTGCGCCCCGGTATCGTCCATCGGCTTGATAAAGATACCTCCGGCGTCATGGTGGTTGCCAAAAGTGATTTTGCCCACCAGGCCCTGGCCGACCAGTTCAAACGGCGCCAGGTGAAAAAGATCTATCAGGCCCTTGTGGATGGCAAGCCGACCTTCCAATCCGGCAGGGTTGATCTGCCGATTGGCCGACATCCCATCCAGCGGAAAAAAATGGCGATTCGGGAAGATGGCCGGGAGGCCGTGACCAACTGGCGGGTTCTGGAACGGTTTGCCCAGGGCCTGACCCTCCTTGAGCTTGGCCTGGAAACTGGCCGCACCCATCAAATCCGGGTACACATGGCTGCCCTGTCTCATCCGGTTGCCGGTGATTCCGTGTATGGCCGGAAAAATGCTCTTTATCTGGAAATGGGGATAACCCGCCAATGTCTGCACGCGCATACGCTGGCCTTCCGCCATCCCAGAACCGGGGAGGAATTGCAGTTTACCGCGCCACTCTGGCCGGATATGCTGTATACTCTTGAGTTGTTGCGGCAGGCGGGCGGCGCTTAGATTTTTTGCGGGGGTGTAACAGTGGCACAGCAGGCGCAAAGACCGGTGGTTGCCATCACCGGGGGAATGGGCTCTGGCAAAAGCTCCGTGGCTGCCTATCTGTGTGAGATCGGCGGGGCCAGGTGCCTCAATGCCGATGCCCTTTGCCGTCAGCTTCTTGAGCCGGAGGCTGCCGGCTGGCTGGCGGTGCGCAAGGCGTTTGGCGGGAGATTTTTTTTGGCGGACCAGCACATTGACCGGCCCCTGTTGCGCAAGGTTCTTTTTGAGGATCACGAATTTCGTCGGGAACTCAACACTCTTCTTCACCCCCTGGTGCGAAACGAGATAACCGACTGTATCGAGAAGGAGGTGGGCCATCTCTCTCAGGCCGAGGCCCAGGTCCAGTCCCAGGTACGGTTCGTGGTCGAGGTGCCCCTCCTGTATGAGGCGCACTGGGAGCATGATTTTCCCCGGATTGTGGTGGTGTATGCAGATGCAAAGGCCTGCCAGCGAAGAATCATGCTTCGCGACCGGATAAGCGAGGCTGAGGCCGAAAAAGCTATTGCGACGCAGATGTCCTTGCCGCACAAGGCCCTTCTCGCGGATCACGTTATTGATAACAGCGGCCCCTGGTCTGATACCTGTTTGCAGATTCGGCATCTGCGAAATCTGCTTTGGTAAGGGGTTGGCTTTTTCCGCGGATGATTGTGTGAAAAAACGGGCGGCTGGATCAATTTGATTTTGTGCCACGGACATGTGGGGTTTTTCCCTTTTTACGAGTCCATCAATTTTCATATCCTTAAGAAAAGTATACGATGGAAAAAAACCGGGGCTTATCTGCTGGCAAGCTCCAGGGGTTGAAAGCCATCATCGCTTTTAGGCGCGAGGAAGAGGCATGGATAATCCCGTGGCTGGTAAAATAGACGCCGCCTCAGGCAAAGAAGTGATGAAAAAATCACCGGTTCGTATTTTTGCTCTTGTCATTGGCATGATTTTTCTCGGCGAACTCGGCATCATGCGGGTTCTTGCTTTTTTTCCCCACCTGTCCCCCAGCGCCGCCGCTTTTCTGGCCGGGGTTCTCCTTGCCTGCCTGGTCTTGCCGTTGTGGTTTTTCTTCTCCTACAGACCCATGCGCGAGAAAACCGAGGAATGCAACCGGGAGCGGCAGGAAATCGCGAGGCAGAACAGGTTTCTGCACACGGTGCTTGACGCGCTGCCCTTTCCTTTTTATGTGATCGACGCCAATGATTATCGGCTGAAAATCATCAACAGGGCCGCCGGAGCCAATGAGGCCGGAGACCTCACCTGTCATGCCCTATCCCATAAAAGCGCAACGCCATGTTCGGGGGGCGAACACCCTTGCCCCATGCTCGAGGTGAAAAAAACCGGAAAACCGGTGACTCTGGAACATATTCACTATAATCAGCACGGCGCCCAGCGGGTTGTGGAAGTGCATGGCTACCCCATCTTCGACGAGACCGGCGCTGTGGTGCAGATGATCGAATCTTCCATGGATATAACCCAACGGAGGCTGGCGGAGGATGCCTTGCGGAAAAGCGAGGCGAGCTTGCAGGATTTTCTCGATAACGCCAACGATCTCATCCAGATTCTCGACCTGAAAGGGCGGTTTCTCTATGTCAACCGCGCCTGGCAGCTGGCCCTGGGATACAACGAGGCGGAAATCGGGAGCCTGACCATCCATGACATCCTGCACAAGGATTTCCGGGAAAGCTCATTAGGGTTGTTCAGCTCCATCAGCAGGATTTCGCAGGTTGTGGGGCATGAGCTGGTTTTTGTCGCCAAGAACGGGAAAGCGATAATTGTTGAAGGAAATATCACCACCCAGATGGAGGAAGGCCTTCCGGTCGCGGTGCGGGGCATATTCCGGGATATCACCAAGCGGAAACTGCTAGAGGAACAGTTCCTGGAACAGAAGAGCCTCACGGAAAAAATGATCAAGTTTTCGGCGGTGCCGATCTTTGTTCTGGACAAGAATCACGTGGTTGCCAACTGGAACAAGGCCTGTGAAAAAATGACCGGGATCAAGGCGCAGAGGATTGTCGGCACCAGCGATCACTGGCGGGCTTTTTATCCCAGCAAGCGGGACTGCCTTGCCGATCTGGTGCTTGACGGGGCGCATGATTCGTTTCCCCAGTTTTACGAGACCTTCGATACCTCGACCTTTCTGCATGACGGGGTGCGTTCGGAGGGGTGGTTTGATAATGTCGGCGGAAAAAAGCGGTACCTTGTTTTTGACGCCGTGCCCATATACAACAGGACCAAGGAGCTGGTGGCGGTCATCGAAACCTTGCAGGATATCAGCGAGCGAAAAAAGCTGGAAGAGGAGCTGGAGCGGCTCGCCACCACCGATGCCCTCACCGGCCTGTGCAACCGGCATCGATTCAACGAGCTTCTGCAGCAGGAGGTGGCCAGGGCCAGGCGCTACCATGCCCCGCTTTCCTTGATCATGTTTGATCTGGATTATTTTAAGAATATCAATGATACCTACGGCCATGCGGTTGGCGATCAGGTGTTGCAGGCCGTGGCCGACGTCATCCGGGAAAATGTCCGGACCACGGATTGGGTCGGGCGGTGGGGCGGCGAGGAGTTCATGGTGCTCTGCCCGGAAGCCACGGAAAAGGACGCGGTTCTCACTGCGGAGAAACTGCGGGGGTTGGTGGAAAGCCATACCTTTGAGACCGTGAAGACGATCACCGTCAGTTGCGGGGTGACTCGTTTCAAGGCGCACGATTCGGTGGACGCTTTTGTCAGCAGGGCGGATGACGGCCTGTACAGGGCAAAGGACAAGGGCCGGAACATCGTGGAGATAGTCTAATTACCTTAAGGTAAACCCCCGGCTTTGCCGGTGGTAGCTGACTGGCGAATCCGGCCTGATTTTTTCGGCAATCCAGGAAGAGTAACCCTTCGGCAGTGGTGTAGATGCGCGAAAGAGGTCTGCGAAGTGTGCTATTGCACATGAGCAGGCCGATGACAAAGCAGATGCGGCACTGCCGAAGGGTTACTCAGCGGATCTCGTCGCTGTCCACATAGGCATAGGCGCTGTGCTTGTGGATGGATTCAAAACTCTCCACGCTCACGGAAAACCAGGTGATGGCCGGATGGGCCATGGCCTGTTCCGCCACCTTGCGCACCGCGTCTTCGACGAACATCGGGTTGTTGTAGGCTTTTTCCGTCACGTATTTCTCATCCGGCCTTTTCAGCAGGGAATACACCTCGCAGGAGGCGCCCGCCTCGGCCATGGCGATGAGGTCTTCCATCCAGATGAAGCCTGAATACTTGACGGTGAGATTCACCTCGCCCCGCTGGTTGTGGGCGCCGCAATCGCTGATCTCCCGGGAGCAGGGGCACAGGGTGGTCACCGGCACCCAGACCGCCAGGATAAAATCCTCATCCCGGCCGATGCCGCCGGTGAACCGGCAGGTATATTCCATGAGACCGGCCGTGCCGGTGGCCGGCGCCCTTTTTTCCAGAAAATAGGGAAAGGTCATTTCCACATGGGCCGATTCGGCCCGCAACTCTTCTTTCACCTCGGCCAGCAGGTTTCGGAAGATCCGGTTGCTCATCTCGTCCTGGTATGTGTTCAGGACCTTGATGAAGGTGGAGACGCAGGATTCCCGGTACTGGCGCGGCAGGCTGACCTGCAGGCTGATGCTGGCCACGGTCTCCTGCATGCCTCCGGATTTTTCGCGCACCCGCACCGGATACCTGATATCTTTTATGCCGACGGTATTGAGCTTCATGGTGCACAGATATATACACCATTTGGTGGGGGGCGGAAAGCGGTAAACGGGGAGAGCTCCAGGCTGCGGCTGGGACTTGGCCGCGGGATGCTAACTGTGGTAGGCTTAAGACTGCTGGGAGGAGGCGGAAAGAAAGATGAGGGAGGAAGCTCAGGTTCGATTGGATAAATGGCTGTGGGCCGCCCGCTTTTTTAAGACCCGCTCCCAAGCGTCCCAGGCGGTGGCTGGAGGTAAGGTTCAGGTGGGTGGCCTTCGGGTAAAGCCGTCCCGGTTGGTGGCTGTGGGCGATGGGCTGCGGATACAGAAGGAACAGGACGAATTCGCCATAGTTGTCCGGGCGGTCAGCGGCCAGCGGCGGGGCGCGCCGGAAGCGCAGCTGCTCTATGAGGAGACCCAGGAGAGTATCGCGGCCCGCATTCAGGCCAGGGAGACCCGGCGTCTCTTGCGGGCTGAAGGGGCTGGGCCGCCGGGGCGGCCCGGCAAGCGGGACCGGCGGCTGATCAGGAAGTTTACCAAAAAAAATTTGTAAGGTCTGCGGCGCAGGAGTTGTGCGGATAAAGGAGGCTGTGCCGCTTTTTTTCATTGGGCAATCTGTTTGCTTTGCGTCTTCGTCTCTTTGCGTTACAGTGTCGGTTCAATGATAGTGGCTGATGCACAGGTTGTTGTGAGATGATATCCAGAATTCAGGAGGAAACCGTGAAAAAGATAGAAAGGGCATTGATCAGTCTGACAGACAAATCCGGGATCGAGGGGTTTGCCAGGGAGCTTGAACAGCTGGGGATCGAGATTCTCTCCACCGGCGGCACGGCCAGGAAGATGCGCGACCACGGCATCAGGGTCAAGGATGTTTCCGAATTCACCGGTTTTCCCGAGATGCTCGATGGCCGGGTCAAGACCCTGCACCCCAAGGTGCACGGCGGCATCCTGGCCCAGAAAGGCAACCCGGACCATGTGCAGCAGATGCAGGAGCATGGGTTGCAGGCCATCGATCTGGTGGCGGTCAATCTCTACGCCTTCGAGAAAACCGTGGCCAATCCGGCCTGCACCCTGGGAGAGGCCATTGAAAACATCGACATCGGCGGTCCCACCATGCTGCGGTCAAGCGCCAAGAATTTCCAGGATGTCACGGTGATCGTTGATCCGGCCGACTATCCGCAGGTGCTTGCCGAGATCAAGGCCACAGGCAATACCACGCTCAAGACCCGCTTCCGCCTGGCGGTAAAGGTCTTTGCCCTGACCAGCACCTACGACACCGCCATTGTCAAGTGGCTGAACGGTGTGGATGTAGAATCCAATCCTTATTTCAAGTAGGTGGCACCAATGAAGATGGCGGTATTGCTCTCCGGCTCCGGCAGGACCCTCGACAACTTTCATGAACGGATTGCGGCCGGCGCCATGCAGGGGAGTATCGAGGTGGTGATCTCCAACCTGCCCGACGCCCTCGGTCTGACCAAGGCCGGAAAATACGGGTATCCGGCCTTCCATGCCAAGGACAATGGCGCCACCAACGCCATTTTGCAGGAGTACGGGATCGAGCTGGTGCTGCTGGCCGGGTATCTGAAACTCTATCAGCCCCCACCCCATCTGCGGCGGGCCGTGCTCAATATCCACCCCTCCCTGATTCCTGCCTTTTGCGGGGCGGGGATGTATGGCATGCGGGTGCATCGGGCTGTCAAGGCGCGTGGGGTCAAGGTAAGCGGCTGCACGGTCCACTTTGCCAACGAGGTGTATGACGAGGGGCCGATTGTGGTCCAGCAATGCGTGGCCCTGGACGATAGCGATACACCCGAGGATATCGCGGCCCGGGTCTTTGCCGCGGAATGCGAGGCATATCCCCAGGCGATCAACACGGTGGTGGCGCGGGGCATTGATTCTTTCTGGCCGTAACCCGGCGGGCGTTGCTTAGAGCTTAATCCCTGGAGGAAAAAAATGGAAAAACGGATCATGTCGGCAGAGGATATAGACCGGTCATTGCACCGGATTGCCCTGCAGATCGTGGAAAACAACCACGGGGTTGCCAACCTGGCCATAATCGGCATCCATACCGGCGGGGTTTTTCTCGCCGATCGTATCCAGAAGCTGATCCAGGACCGGGAGAAGATCGTGCTGCCCACCGGCACCCTGGATATCACGCTCTACCGGGACGACTGGAGCCTGGCCAGCCAGAATCCGGTGGTCAAGAAAACCAGCATCGCCTTTCCCATGGAGGAGATGGTCGTCGTTCTGGTGGACGATGTTATTTTCACCGGCCGCACCATCCGGGCCGCCATGGATGCCCTGATGGACATCGGCCGGCCGCAGTGCATCCAGCTGGCCGTCCTGGTTGACCGGGGCGGGCGGGAGTTGCCGATCCAGCCCGACTATGTGGGCATGGACATTCCGGTCAAAGCCGATGAACATGTGCATGTGCGCCTTGCCGAAAAGAGCGGGGCCGATGAAATCGTGCTTGTCGGCCGGAATTAGTTTTTCATCTGTGCCGACCCATGTGATAGGATATTTTCTGGAAACCAGGGAATATGCGGTACGCTCTTGCCGGTCAGGGAGATCATGAGCCAGGAACCCCATTCATGCATGGATTTGCAGCAGATCAGGCTGCGGATCAGGGAAAAGCAGCGGAGCTATGCGAGCTATAATCTCAGCCCTGCCCAGAACGATCTGCTGCGCGCCTTTTTCGATCTCGCCCAGGAGTTCGACTCCAACGAGGATTTTTACAGGGTCTGCGTGGCTGCCCTCTCCGAGTTTCTCGGATTGCACAGCCGGCTCTATTTTTTTGACAAGAATCTGGAAAAGCTGGTTCTTGTCTGCGAAACCCGGAAAGGGCTGCTGGCGAAACCGGTTGCTGCCCCGGACCATGTGCGGTTGACCTTTAAAAGTTACGAGAGCGAGCACTCGCTGCTGGTGCCGATTCATTGCAAGCCCTCCCCTGACACGCAGGAAGATGAGAAGCGACCGCTCAACGTGCAGGTCATGGGGGTTTTTGAGGTATATCCCCTTGAGAAAATTTCCCAGGCCGATCGTTTTTTTCTGCGCAAATACACAAACCGCATCGGCTACAACTTGCACAACCGTCTGATTTCACACGAAAATATCAGACATCTCCGGTTCATCAACAACCTGGTGATGGACATCGAGCACAACGTCATCACCCCCAACATGTATTTCAAGCATCTGTTCAATCAGCTCAAGGCGCGCATCGGGGATATTGAGGAGCTGGGAAAACTGATTTCCGGGCTGAAGGCAGCCCAGGGGACGCCCAGCGCGGGCTGTGAGCTGGTGATCAGCAAGGTGAGCACCCTGCACCGGAATTTACTTGAGAACCACCGGGAGCTGCTGGAGCACCATGCCAATTACAGCCTCTTCCTGGAGAGCCTGTTTAGGCGGGATCACTTTGCCCAGGGCCGTTTCGTGCTGCGGCCGCGGAAATGCTCCATTGATCGTGAGATTGTCTCCCCGCAGCTTGATCATTACCTGAGCAGATTCGGAGCCCGGGGAATTGTGGTGGAAAAGCCCCAGGATATGCAGGAGGAAGAACTCTTTCTGCGGGTGGATGTCGGGTTGCTTTCGCAGGTCTATGCCAATCTTTTTTCCAACGCGGTGAAGTACACCGGCGAAATAACGAACCGCAACGGGAAGGCCAGGAAAGCCGTGGCCTACGGCCGCGAGTTGCTGGCTGATTATTTCGGCCCTGGCAAGGGGGCGGTCAAGTTCAACGTATTCACCACCGGGGAGCATCTTTCCGAGGTCGAGGCGAAAACCGTTTTTGCCGATGGCGTCCGTGGAGAACGGAGCCAGTCCGTACCCGGAACCGGGCATGGTCTGGCTTTTATCAAGCAGGTGGTGGAGATCCATGGCGGAGTGGCAGGCTACGAGGCCACGGAAGAGGGGAATAACTTTTATTTCATCCTGCCCCTGCCAGAGCCGGACAGCATCCCTGTTGAGCAGGACTGAAGGGGAATTGCCGAGGCATGTTCCCCCTAAAAGATGATATCCCCTCCCGGCACTTCCCTGTTGTCAATCTCTGGCTCATCATCGTCAATATCCTCTGCTTTGTCTATCAGCTGAGTCTTGGTCAGGAACTGGAAGGTTTCATCGTCGCCCATGGTTTTGTGCCGGTTCGTTTTGCCGCCGAACAGGCGGGAAACGCCATGTCATTTGGCAGGTATCTCCCGGTCTTCAGCGCCATGTTTCTCCACGGCGGCCTGCTCCATATCTTTTCCAACCTGTGGATGCTGTGGATCTTCGGCGATAACGTGGAAGACCGGATGGGACATGGCCGCTATCTGCTCTTTTATCTTCTCTGCGGGGTTGCCGCAGCCTTTGCCCAGTTCTGGGCCAATCCCCGGGCCCAGGCCCCGATGATCGGGGCGAGCGGCGCCATTTCCGGGGTGCTTGGCGCGTATTTTCTCCTGTATCCCCGCGCCCGGATTCTCACCTTTATTCCGATTTTTATCCTGTTTTATCTGGTGGAAATTCCGGCCTACTTTTTTATCGGCTTCTGGTTTCTCATGCAGTTTCTGCAAGGCGCTGCCCAGCAGGTTGCGGTGGGCAGGCTGGCCGAGGGCGGGGTGGCCTGGTGGGCCCATGTCGGCGGCTTTGTGGCCGGGGTGATTTTGCTGTATTTTTTCAAGCAAGGGCCGGAGAAGAAGACAAACCAGGTGTGGTTGTAACTTCAAAACGACAGTATTTGTAGGAGCGGCTTTAGCCGCGATGTTTTGCGGTTTCGCGGCTAAAGCCGCTCCTACGTTTCGTATAATTTCCTTAAGGTAAACCCCCGGCTTTGCCGGGGGACTCATACAGGTTTGACCTTTGCGGCGGTCGTGTTTCAGACTGTTACCAT
>JAJZSH010000030.1 GCA_021822005.1 Deltaproteobacteria bacterium
CCGATCTGGTGAACCCTGGCGTGTACGGATGGTTGGTGCAATAGCGCAACAGGTGATGATTCAAAAATTCCGAGCCGTTGTCGCAATCAAAGCCCCTGAGCGGAAACGGCAAAGCCGCCTCGATGGACTGGATCTGTGCAACGACGCCCTTGGCGCCCTTGTTCCAGGTTGCACGGCATCCAGTCCAGCCGGTGTAAATATCCGTCATGGTGAGGCTCCAGACAAAATCTCCGGCCAGGCTGTTGCCACAGTGGGCGACAGTATCGGCCTCCACGAATCCGGGTTGGGTAATGTCCCAATTTCCGGTACGGATCGGAATCTGCTTCTTGAGCAACGTGCCTGGCCTGGTGCCGGTTACCCCTCTGCCAGGGGCATCAGCCCGGATGGTCCGCAACAAACGATCCAGGGTTGCGGGGGAAATCTGGGCCAGCAACATCTTGGCTTCGGGATCATGGGCGCCATATTCGGCTTCATCATACGGCAGCCACAAGGCAAGCGCAGCTTTGAGACGTTTGCCGCACATGGTCGGTTGCAAGCCAGATGCGCCGAACAACCGTAACCACCTCGGGTCGATCATACAGCGGCTTGCGCCCAACACGCCGCGCCGGCTTTACTCGTTGCCGCAGCGACAAGAGACGAATCGCATACTTGCGATGATAATTGCACACCGCACAGAATTCGTCCAGAATCTTTGCCTTTTCTGCCCGCTTCGCCTTGCGATAGCGGTCGCGAATCTGCTCCAGATAAGCCCTTTTTTCCCCTCCGTTCGGTTACTTTTCTTTTGAGGCAATTCGCCAGCCACGCTCATCCACAAATAGTATTGACAATCCCGAAGTATCGGCTATTTTAAGTGTTTCATTCTTCGTTAGAGAACATGGGCCTATAGCTCAACTGGCTAGAGCCACCGGCTCATAACCGGTCGGTCCCTGGTTCGAATCCAGGTAGGCCCACCACACCAAGCCAGAACCGGCAGAGCAGGAATGTATTGCACGCGCAACAGAAATCAATTCATCCGGGAACATGTTTTGGTGAAACCAGGGCAGGGTTCCGGACAGAAGGTGCGACCACACATGGTTAGCGCCTTTTTTTTTTATTTTAGGAGCCATTACGAAATAACCTCTGCTTACTTGACCATTTCGTCGCCATTAGCACTGCTACGGCTCTTTATGCCGTTTTTGCCATCCAGATGACGACATTATTTTGTTACAACGGCTTAGGCTGCCCACGGACACCAGCAAAGGATGCCTGAAAAAAAATTTTCCACCACAACACTTCTCTCGATTCTCAACTCCATTGTCCCGTTTGCCATGGCTGAACCATGGGACAACGTCGGGCTCATGGTGGGGGATCCGGACCAGCAGGTCAACGGGATTCTGATCGCCCTCGACCCAACAGAGGCGCTCATCCACGAAGCCCTCTCGCAGAACCTGAACACCATCCTCACCCACCACCCCCTGATCTTCCATCCCCTGAAAACAATCCACGGCAACACCCCCATGGGCCGCATGCTGAAAACAGCCCTGGGCCACGATCTTGCCCTCATTGCCTGCCACACCAACCTCGATCTTGCGGCTTTCGGGGTCAGCAACGCCCTGGCTGAAAAACTCGGCCTGCACGACACCAGGCCGCTCACCGGCCAAGAGCCTGCCGCTTTAGGCCTGCGCCCTGGCTTTGGCAAAATCGGCAGCCTGCCCGCCCCTCTGTCCTCCGGGCAATTCCTGAGCCGCCTGCTGACCGCCCTTGCTGCTCCGGGAATACAGATTGCGGGCTTGCTGCCGGAGACAATCCACACCGTGGCTCTCTGCGGCGGCAGCGGTTCTGATCTGGCCGAAACAGCCTGGACCATGGGCGCACAAGTCTATATTACCGGCGAGGTGAAACACAGCGTGGCCCGCTGGGCCGAGGGTGCAGGGTTCTGCGTGATTGACGCCGGCCATTACCCAACCGAAAAACTCATCGTGCCGGTCCTGGCGGAAATATTGAAGAAATCCTGCGCGGCCAGAGGGCTTACCCCGACCATTACAACCACCGCCCAACAGGACAATCCCATGCAATGGATTGTCCTGCATGATAACAAACCCAGATTCTGTCAACCAATAGAGCCATTGAGGAAGCACAATTGAAAGCAAACATCTCGCATCTCAGGGAACTCCAGGCCATTGATCTGAAAATCAGCACCCTGGACAAGGAAATTGCGGCCAGCTCCGCCGAAATTGACAACCGCCGCGTCAGTCTTGACGGCCACAAGGATACCCTTGTCCAGCTGACCGCGAAAATCGCGGCCAACGAACAGCGCCGCCGTGAACTCGAAGCCGAACTCGAAGACGAACAGGCCCGGATCAAAGACCGGCAGACCAAACTGATGAATGTCCAGACCAACCGCGAATACCAGAGCATTCTCAAGGAAACGGAAGACGGCAAAAAAGCGAACAAGCAGAGGGAAGAAGCTGTTGTTCAGCTCATGGAACAGATCGAGGCCCTGACCGCGCAGATCGAGGAAGAAACCAAGATCTGCGACGAGGATGAAAAAATGCTTGCCGAGGACATCGCCGCGGTGGAGAAAAAAACCGGCCAATTCACCGCGGAAAAAAGCAAGATCCTGAAGGCCCGCGAAAGCAAGGCCAGCGCAGTAACCGTCAGCTTGCTAAAAAAATACACCGCCATCCGGGACAAACGCAACGGCCTGGCGATTGTGGCGGTGACCAGCGGCGTGTGCCGGGGCTGCTTCATGAACATCCCGCCGCAGCTGTATAATGATCTGATGAAGGAAGACAAGCTCATTTTCTGCCCCACCTGTCACCGCATCATGTTCCACCAGGCCGAGACAGAGGAAGAATAAGGCTGTCGGTTGCAAGCAACAGGAAAACCGCAGGATTGAGAAAGGGCAACTCGCTGAAAACCCTTGACTTTTTCCGGTCCTGCTTATAGTTGTGTCAGTGTGGGAGTGGGTGCATGATCGCTGGCAGCATACTGCTGCCAGAGGAAAGTCCGGACTCCGCAGGGCAGGGAGGTTCGTAACACGAACTGGGGGCGACCCCGAGGAAAGTGCCACAGAAAACAAACCGCCGGGCAACCGGTAAGGGTGAAAAGGTGGGGTAAGAGCCCACCGCTTGCGTGGCGACACGCAAGGCACGGCAAACCCCTCCTGGAGCAAAACCAAATAGGGAAGCATTTGAGGGCGGCCCGCCCGACGCTTCCGGGTAGGTTGCAAGAGATGCCGGGCAACCGGCATCCACAGAGAAATGATCATGGCCCTTGCAAAAGGGTACAGAATCCGGCTTATAGCCCACTCCCTTTTTTTATCTTGAAGATGCAGACAGCAACAGCGATCATCGCCGCAGGCGGGGCCGGGTTACGCATGGGAACCTCCAGCCCCAAGCAGTTCAGCGAACTGCTTGGCGTTCCCATCCTGATCCACACCATCCGTGCCTTTCGTAAGGTTCCCGCCATTGGCGCCATTATCGTGGTGGCCCCGGCGGAACACCGGGAGCGCACCCAGGCCCTCCTGGCCCTGTACCAGATGGCCGACCACTGCACGGTGGTGAGCGGCGGCAAGCTCCGCCAGGACTCGGTGCGCATCGGCCTGGCCCAGGTGGAACCGGATTGCCAATTGGTGGCGGTGCACGACGGCGCCCGGCCCCTCATCGCCCCGGAAGACATCCAGCGTTGCCTTGAAGCGGCTGCAACGTATGGCGCCGCCATCATGGCCGTGCCGATGAAGGACACCCTCAAGGCTGTGGCAGCGGACACCACCATCCGCCATACCGTGGAACGGGAATCCCTCTGGCAGGCGCAGACCCCCCAGGTTGTCCGAACCACCCTCCTGAAGGAGGCCTTTGCCAGGGCGGACCAAGACTCCTTTGTCGGCACGGATGAGGCCTCCCTCCTCGAACACGGAGACTGGCCGGTCATGGTGGTGGAAGGCTCGGAAACCAACCTCAAGATCACCCGCCCGGATGATCTGCGCATGGCAGAGGCCCTACTCATGCAGAAACAGCCAATCTCCGAGCTGCGGATCGGCCATGGCTTTGACGCCCACCGCCTGGTCGCGGGCAGGCCCCTCATCCTGGGCGGCATGGAAATCCCCCACGAACTGGGGCTGCTGGGCCACTCGGACGCCGATGTCCTCACCCACGCCCTGTGCGACGCCATCCTGGGCGCATGTGGCTGCGGCGATATCGGCCGCCATTTCCCGGACAGCGACCCGCAGTACCAGGGCATCTCCAGCATCAGATTGCTTGCGCAGGTGATCGGGCTGGCCAAGGCAAAACATTTCCGCCTGCACAACGCCGATATCACCGTGGTGGCGGAACGGCCCAAGCTTGCGCCCCATTTCCCGGCCATGCAGACGATCCTCGCCGAGGCCTGCCGGGTTGAACCTGCAGCCATCAACCTCAAGGCCAGCACCACGGAAAAGATGGGCTACACCGGCCGCGAAGAAGGCATCAGCGCCCACGCCGTGGTCCTGATGGCGAGCTACCCCACCTAAACGATTTGCAGCGCGAGGCAGGAAAATAAGGATTCACCCAGACTGTAACTGTTCAGCAGGGGATAGGACGCTTCGATGGTATGAAAAGCGCCCTTGGAGGTCAGTTCGCTGGAATAGAGGTGAAACTCGGAAACAGGAAACGCTTCCGTGGCAAAGAGGCCGTTGCCGGCCAGGAAGCGGCTCAGTCTGGCAAGCGGGGTATCGTGCAGCCTGGCAAGGGTAATGTGCGGGGAAAATTTGCGGCCCTCCGGGGCAAGCCCCATGCCAAGCAGAACGTTGTCAATCCTCTTGCGCAAACCGCTTACCTGCTCCACCGGCGCAATCCCGGCCCAAAGCACCCTGGGTGTCTTCCTGGGCGGGAAAAACCCCAGTTCCTTAACCTGCAGAGCAAAGGGAGGCGCCTTGATGCCGGCAAGCCCCTCCTTGATATCCAGAAAGGCCCCGCCGTCCACCTCGCCGATAAAACGCAGGGTCAGGTGCATCTGTTCCGCCTGCACCCATCTGGCGCCAGGCAATCCGTAGCAGAGTCCCTGCAACCGGGCTGCGATATCCGGCGGCAGATCAATGGCGACAAACAATCGGTACATGCTTCTCCCCCCAAGGCCCAAGGCAAGTGCGCCCTGCTTATGCCTGTTGACAAGCGATCCGTGATGGAATAGTTTTGCTTTTCATTATTATGCGTTTATTATTCGTTATTTTATAGTTTTTTTCAGCCTTTTCCCTCGGAGCAACCCATGCTGAATGTTACGACCAGTGCCGTGCGCCGCCTCTGCGTCTCCATCGCCGCAGTCACCCAGGCCGAAGCGCTGACCTTGGCCCGAGAGTCGGAGCCGGTTGCCGATGTCATCGAGATTCGTCTGGACAGCATGACACACCCGGACATCGCCCTTTTTCTCAATGGCCTTGCCAAACCCCTGTTGTTCACCAACCGGCCCGCCTGGGAAGGCGGCAGCTGCGCGGGGGAGGAAAAGGAGCGCATCGGTCTGCTCAAAAAGGCTGCCGAAGCCGGGGCTGCCTATGTTGACATCGAACTCAACTCCGATCCTACCCTGGCCACCGAACTCATTGCCGCAGCCCGGGCGAACAACTGCCGGACCATTGTCTCCTGGCACGACTTCAAGTGCACCGCCTCCAGGCAGGCCCTGACCGAGATTTTCCAACGCCAATGCCGGAGCGGAGCCAACATCGGCAAGATTGTCACCACGGCCCGCTGCTTTCAGGACGTGTTCCGGGTTCTCGCCCTGCAAGAACAGGCGGCCGAGCTGGGCTTTCCCCTCATCGCCTTCTGCATGGGCCAGATCGGCATGATCAGCCGGGTGGCCACCACCGATCTGGGCGGTTACATGACCTACGCCGCCCCGGACAATGGCCCGGCCACCGCGCCCGGCCAGCTTTCCGCCTCGGCCCTGCGCGCCATTTTCACGGAACTTGGCCATGCGGATTAACGGCGCCACCGAACTCTACGGCATCATGGGCAACCCGGTTGCCCACAGCCTGAGTCCGGCCATGCACAATGGAGCCTTTGCCGCCCTGGGCCTGAACAAGGCATACCTCCCCTTTGCCGTGCAGGATGTCGGCCAGGCCATGACAGGCCTCCGGGCCCTCGGCATCAGGGGGGTGAGCGTCACCATCCCCCACAAGGAAGCGGTAATCCCATACCTTGACACCATTGATCCGGTTGCCAAAAAAATCGGCGCGGTGAACACCTTGCTCATCAGCAACGGTGCCATCCACGGGGCAAACACCGACTGGCTCGGAGCCAACCGGGCTTTGAGCGAGAAAATCAGCCTGAAGGGCGCTTCGGTCCTGCTCCTCGGCGCAGGCGGCTCGGCCAAGGCCATCGGCTTTGGCCTGCTTGAGGCCGGGGCCTCGCTCACCATTGCCAGCCGTAGCCCGGAAAAAGGCCGCGCCCTGGCCGGGCTGCTCGGCTGCCCCTGGCTGCCCCTGGCCGAGGCCGCCACCGCCAGGGCCGATGCCCTGGTAAACGCCACCTCGCTGGGCATGGCCCCGCAGCAGGAGCTGCTGCCCATTGCCAGGGAAGCCCTGGCCAATTTCGGGGTGGTCATGGACATCGTCTATGCCCCTCTGGCAACCCGCTTATTGCAGGCGGCCGGACAGACGGGCTGCCGGACCATCGACGGCCTTGCCATGCTGCTCTATCAGGGCGCAGCCCAGTTTGAACTCTGGACCGGCCGGCAGGCCCCGGTGGAAGTGATGCGCCAAAGCCTGCTCACCAGCTTAGGCTGCAATCCATAACGATTCTCAGACCATGAAAGAAATCCAACCTCTTGCCTCCACCGACACCACCCTCACCGTGCCCGGCTCAAAAAGCCTGACCCAGCGGGCTCTCATTGCCGCGGCTCTGGCAAACGGGGAAAGCATCCTGCAATTCCCCCTGGCCAGCGAGGACACCGAATACACCTCCCAAGCCCTGGCTGCCATGGGCATCACCGTTGAGCCCGCCCAGGAGCAATGGCGGGTGCAGGGCAAGGGCGGCGCAATCGCCACGCCGGGCCAAGAGATATTCCTGGGCAACAACGGCACCGCCACCCGCTTTCTCACCTCGGTGGCGGCGCTGGGCCACGGGGCTTTCACCATCACCGGCGACCAGCGCATGCACGAGCGGCCGATCAAGCCTCTGATGGAGGCCCTGGCCGGCTGGGGAGTCTCGATCCGCAGCATCCACGGCACGGGCTGCCCGCCGGTTGCCATCGCGGCCAACGGCATCAAGGGCGGGAAAACCCTGCTGCCGGAGGGCAAAAGCAGCCAGTATCTCTCCTCCCTCCTGCTGGTCGCGCCCTATGCCGAGCAGCCCGCCGAACTCTTGGTGGCCGGGGAGGTCTTGTCCAAACCCTATGTCAGCATGACCCTGGCCGTAATGCGGGATTTCGGCATTCCCGTAACGGCCAACTCTGAGCGTAACCACTTTCTCATTCCCCAGGGTTGCTACCAGGCCCGAAAATATGCGGTGGAAGGCGATGCCTCCAGCGCCTCCTACTTTTGGGGTGCTGCTGCGGTGACCGGCGGAAGGGTAACGGTGGCCAACGTTCCCTCGCCATCTTTACAGGGTGATGCCGTCCTGGTGGATATCCTTGCCCGGATGGGCTGCGCGGTGGAGCGTTCCGCCGCAGGCATCACCGTGACCGGCACCAGCGACCTGCGTGGAGTTGAGGTGGACATGGGCGATTGCCCGGACGTGGTCCCGACCCTGGCGGTGGTTGCCAGTTTCGCCAAGGGGAGGACGGTGATCAAGAATATCGCCCATCTACGGATCAAGGAGTGCGACCGCCTCCATGTCATGGTCACGGAGCTTGCCAAGCTGGGGATACGGGCAGAGGAACGGCCGGACGCCATGATCATCGAAGGCAGAACGGAAGGCAACCCCCTGCATGGCGCGGAGATTGACACCTACAACGACCACCGCATCGCCATGAGTTTTGCCGTGGCTGGTCTGGTGGTGCCCGGCGTCCGGATCCGGGGGGAAGGGTGCGTGGCCAAATCCTTTCCGGATTTCTGGGAACGGTTCGAACTTCTGTACCGATAGCCGCCAACTAAGCCATTGTTACAAAACAACTTGGTCATTTCATATGGCCAAAACGCCAGCAGCGCTAGCGGCGTAAGGAGCCGTAAAGGAACGGCCAAGCCGGACCGCCACCTCCTTGAGCAGCAGATCGCCAACCGTGTGGCCCAGACTGTCGTTGATCCGCTTGAAGTTATCCAGGTCGAGAAACAGGACCGCCACCTTGTTTTCATCCCGCCTGTCACCTGGCAAGCATCCCAGCGGCACCAAGCAGGGCCCAGCCGGGATCATCAGGCGCTTCGCCGCTGTAACCGGGGTCCTGCCGCAGGCCGGCATAATGGGCCAGCAGGCGGGTTGCCAGTTTTTTCCCCAGTTGCACGCCTTCCTGGTCAAAGGAGTTGATGTTCCAGATAAATCCCTGGAACACCACCTTGGCCTCATAGAGGGCCAGGAGAGCGCCCATGGTGTAAGGCGTCAGCCGGTCGGCCAGGAGCACGGCGCTGGGACGGTTTCCGGCGAAACGGTGGTTGGGATTCTCATGGGGCTGACCGGTGGCCAGGGCAAGGGCCTGGGCCAAGAGGTTTGCCACCAGTTTTTCCTGGGAGGTGGTCTGCTCGATGAGCAGGTCGCGGCCATACTGGCTGGTGCGAAAGCCGATGAATTCGGCGGGGACAATGGCGGTTCCCTGGTGGATCAGCTGGTAAAAGGCATGCTGACCATTGGTGCCCGGTTCGCCCCAGATGATGGGGCCGCTTTTCCAGGCAAGGGGTTTGCCCTGTCTGGTCACGGATTTGCCGTTGCTTTCCATGTCGCATTGCTGGAGATGCGCGGTAAAACGGACGAGCGCCTGACTGTATGGCAGGATGGCGAGGGTTTCGCAGCCGAGAAAATTATGGTTCCAGATGCCCAGCAGGGCCAGGAGCAAGGGAGGGTTACGCCGGATGTCCTGTTCTTCCGCGGCCAGATCCATGGCCTGGGCCCCCCGGAGGATCTCCAGGAGATGCGCGTACCCCAGGCCAAAGCCGAGCATCACCGCGCCGACCATGGAGGTGGCGCTGTAACGCCCGCCGATGGAGTCGAACATGTAAAAAGAGCGCAGATACCGGGCGGGATTGTCCATGGGCGAGCCCTTGCCGGTAACGGCGAGAAAATGTCGGCTTGGCTCCAGCCCCGCCCCGGCAAAGGCCTTGCGCACCAGCTCTTCGTTGGTCAGGGTTTCGAGGGTGGAACCGCTTTTCGACACCACATTCACCAGGGTTTTCGCAAGATCAAGCCCGCCCAGGGTGGCGGCGGCGTCATCAGGGTCCACATTGCTGAGGAAATGCACCCGGCGGCCAGGGATTTTATAGGCGGCCAGGGCCAGATACAAGGCCCGGGGGCCAAGGTCGGATCCGCCGATCCCAATCTGGATCAGGTCGGTGAATGGCTCCCCTGCCGCATTGACAATACCCCCCGCTTCAAGGGCTGCCAGAAAATCGGCCAGCTTTTCCAGCTCGGCCTGGGCCTGGGCCGAGGCCTCGGGCGCCAGACCGACCGGCGCAAAGATATCGCGGCAGGCGGTGTGCAGCACCTGACGCTCCTCGCTGGCGTAGCCCTCGATCCGGTTCAGCACCGCACCCTTTTTCATCAGCAGGAACTGGGCCACCGCCCCGCTCTCCTCGGCAAGCCTTTGCAGGGCCGCAAGCACCGCCTCGTCCACCCGCTGGGTGGAATACAACAGAGCAAACCCGGCGGCATGGGCTCGGTAGCTGCGGATTCTTGCCGGAGAAAGGGCGCCGGACGCGGTTAAGTCATAGGGCGCCTGGGCAAGCCTCCCGAGTTCTGCCCAGGCCGGCAGCATATTAAAATCACGAGAAAAATAACGGGATGCCTCGCGTTGGTCCCCGGTTCCGGCTGGCTGTTCCATAAAAAAATCCCCATCCACCTCAGAATTTCATGGATATACGAATAAAAAATGTTAAAAAATAAGATGTTATCTGCTAGATAATAATGTTAATTACTTATCATTCGATACTTGCTGCCCTCTTGAGAGTGTATCTTATCACAACCGGGCCATATCGTTGCATAGGACTTACACGGCAGCACATTTTTTTCCTGCGGAGCAGCCGGCGAAAAACCCCGCATTTCGCCGGCCCGAGAGCGTTGAATGTACGGTTTTCCTTTTTCACTCTAACCTCCAGGGGGCACGAGGCACGCCATGGAAACAGTTGCCGCTGAAAAGGAACTCTTTCGCTCCTGCGAGATCATCTTTGGGCCGGAGCTCACCATCTCCCGCGAATTTCTCGACTATCTCCAGCTCTCCGGCATCAAGAGCGCCTACCGCAAGCGGGCCATGGAAACCCACCCGGACCGGGCCGCCCTGGAAAATGACCGGGTGCAGAGGCAACGCCACGATCTGTTCCATTCCGTGCAGGAGGCCTACGAAAACCTGATCACCTTTCTTGACGCCAAGGAAAAAGGCTTTTGCCTGCCTCCCCCTGCCCGCCAGGCGCAGCCTCGAACGCAGCCCCGCCGCCCGGCTCCGCCCAAGCCCCACAGGCCCCCGCAGGCATGGCCGAGCCAGGGCACATCCGGACCCCGCCAGCAAACCAGGGCCGGAGCCCAGACAAAGGCCGATTTCCGGAGCGCCTCCAGCCAGCCTTCTGTTTTCTGGGATACGGAAAGCCTCTACCAGGGCTCCCTGCCGAACCGCCGTCTGCTTCTTGGCCATTTTCTCTACTATTCCGGCCTGATCAACTGGCGGACCATCATCCAGGCCCTCATCTGGCAACGCACCGAACGGCCGCGCCTGGGAGAAATCGGCCGGCGTTTTGGCCTGCTCAACGAGGCGGATGTGGTGCAGATCCTCCGCAACCGCCCGATATTGCAGCCCTTTGGCCAGACAGCCATGGAGCTGGGTTTGCTTTCCCAGCCACAGCTCCAGATGCTCGTTGCCCATCAGAAGCGGCTGCAGAAAAAGTTCGGCGAATTTTTCCTTGAAAAACAGATTCTCGAACCCAATGAGTTGCGCACCCTGCTCCAGCAATATCAAGAGCACAACGCCAGCATCTCCGGCCAGATGCAGGGATCAGCTTTCCGGCGCTGATGCCATTGCCCCTGCTATTCCGGCGCAATGGCGCCATGCCCAGAACCGATCCCAATGTACAATAACCTCCTTTATCTCCTGGCAGTCATCCTGATTCTTACCACCGGGTCCATTCCGGAGCAGCCCCAGATCCCATGGCCTGCCGCCCTGTTGCTCTTTTGCGGCAAGGGCGTTCTTTTCAACCAGCTGGCCCGTTATTTTTTCCGGCGCAATCCCGACAACACGGCGGCCCGCTACTTTGCCGTGGAACAGCACCTCTCCATCCTGGCCATCGTTTTTCTGGCCGTGGATGTCTTCCTGCTGGAGGGCCGCTACTACCTGAGCAGGCTGCCGCTTGCCGAAGAGCTCCCGGTTCTTGCCCATCTGGCAGGAATTTTTCTCTTCTGCGGCTATCTCTGCCTCATCTGGCTGGCGGCCCGCCCCAGCTATCAGAGCATCTTCGCCAGAACCCTGGCGGCCCGCTCATTTGTTGCGGCAAACCTCAAGATCAATCTCGCCATTCTTCTGCCCTGGCTCATCATCTCCATCCTTTTCGACCTTGTGCAGCTTGCCCCTGTTCCCTGGCTGAAGGAATTTCTCGCCTCGCCCTGGGGTGAGCCCATCCTGGTGCTGCTCTCTCTTTTTGGCCTGATCTTTTTTCTCCCCCTGGCCATTGTCCGCCTCTGGGGCTGCACCCCGCTCCCGCCGGGCCCGGCAAGGCAGCGCATTGAAGACTTCTGCCGCGAACAGCGGTTGCGGTTTGCCGACATCCTGCTCTGGCCGCTCTTTGAGGGCCGCATGCTGACCGCAGGGGTCATGGGCCTCAGCCGCCGCTTCCGCTACCTCCTTGTTACCCCCGCCCTGCTCGAAGCCACGACCCCGGAGGAAATCGAAGCGGTCATGGCCCATGAACTGGGACATGTCAAACGCTTCCATCTCCAGCTCTACCTGTTTCTCTTTCTCGGCTTTGGCCTGCTGACCCAGGTGAGCGGGGTCCCTCTTCTCCTGCTCCTGCTCAGTTCGGACCTTTTTTACCAGATGGTCACGCTGACCGGGAAATCTCCGGAGACGATTCTTTCCCTGGCCGGCGCCTCCATTCTTTTCGCTCTGATGCTTGGCTATTTTCGTTTCATCTTTGGCTTTTTCATGCGCAACTTTGAACGGCAGGCGGACCTGTATGCCCTGAGCGCCATGGGGCACGCCTCCCCCCTGATCCGGGTCTTTGAAAAGATCGCGCTGCTCAGCGGGAACATCAGGGAGTTGCCCAGCTGGCACCATTTCGGCCTGGGGCAGCGCATCGACTACCTTCGCCGCTGCGAAAAAAATCCGGGCTGGATAGCCCGCCATCACCGCAAGGTCCACCTGGCCTTGATCCTCTACGCTGTAGTCATGCTGGCGGGCGCCCTTGCCGCCTTTTACCTGCCCCACGACCTTCTGGGCGAAACACCAAAAGCCAGATTCGCCGAGGCGCTTATCCGGCAAAAAATACGGGAACAACCGGACAATGGCCTCTGGCTCCAGCTCCTGGGGGATCTGCAATACAGCCGCAACCAGGAGCAGGACGCCCGCAACGCCTATGAGCAGGCGCTCCGTCTTGCCCCCGCCAACATAGAGGCCCTGAACAATCTGGCCTGGCTCCTCCTCACCGCCCAGGAACCAACGCTGCGCAACCCGGAAAAAGCCCTGCTCCTCGCCCAGAAAGCGGCGGCGGAAAAAAGAACTCCGCAGGTGCTCGACACCCTGGCCACGGCGTACTGGGCAAACGGCGACCGGAAAGAGGCTCTGGCCCTTGAAGAGGAAGCCCTTGCCAGGGCAGGGACGCACAAGGACTTTTACCGCGGCCAGATGGAAAAATTCCGCACGACCCGGTATTCATCCTCCACCCGCTTCCCGGAAGCGGGGCAGAGCGCCGATACTCCTTAACTAGTGCCCATCCGGAAACGGCCCTTTCGCCCGATTGCTGCGTTGCTCAGTCGCCGAAAAATGCTCACGTACCATATGTACGCTCCGCTTTTTCGTCTTCCTCGCGCCTTGCTCTCGAACGAAATTGCTCGTTTCCGGATGGACACTAACTATTCAGCTTGATGCCAGAATTGGACAAAAACCACGAGATGTAACTGTTCAGCAGCGCCGCTTCGCTGCCGCCACAGGTGCGCGTGTCAATCGTCGGCAGAAGTGCCGACAAAGAGGCCTGCGAAGTGTGCTATTGCACATGAGCAGACCGATGACAGCAGCGCAGCGGCGAAGCAGATGTGGTGCTGCTGGACGGTTACGATACTCCTTGAGGGAACAGATGGCTATACAGGGCTTGGTTATCATCAATACTGGGCACGGCAAGGGAAAAACCACGGCGGCGTTCGGTCAGGCCCTCCGGGCGGCAGGCCAGGGGCTGAAGGTCTGCATCATTCAGTTCATCAAGGGCCAGGCCACAACCGGCGAGGCTCTCGCCTTCACCTCCGCCTTTCCCGGCCAGGTTGAATTGCATCTCGCCGGCACCGGCTTTACCTGGCAACAGGACATGGAGACCGTGAAAGCAGCGGCCCTGGCAGGCTGGCAACTCGCCAGGGAAAAGATCCTGAGCGACGCCTACGACCTGATCGTTCTCGACGAGCTCACCTACCTGATCGGCTTCGGCCTTGTCCCGGAAGAGGAGGTCATCACCCTGTTTCGGGCGCGGCCACAACGGTTGCACCTGGTTATCACCGGCCGCGACGCCAGCCAGGGACTCATCGAATACGCGGATCTGGTCACCGAGATGCGCGCCATAAAACATCCCTTTCAGAAGGGTGTCAAGGCCCGGAAGGGCATTGAATTCTGATGGTCTCGTAAAAAGGAAACGAAAACACAGGTCCGCAACACAAATTCAAAGAGGCCTGTTCGCTATACACCACAGCGGACAGGCCGATGACAGCTAAGCGAGCACCGCGAGACCGCGAAGGAGATGCGATGCCCTGTGACCGCTTGCCTTTTTTCATTCCGACTCCGGACAATATCGGGTAACATCCCTTATACCATACAATAATGGCAACCCTGAAGGGGGAAACCTGCCACAGTACAGGGCGGATCCGAGATCCACCGCGGTCCCCGCCGATTCCCTCAACCCCGGATGTGCGAGCCATGCCTGAAACACATGAAATAATCATTGTCGGCGCGGGCCTTTCCGGCTTGAGCGCCGCCCATTTCCTGCGCAGAAGCGCGCCGGGCCTGGACATCCTCATCCTTGAGCAGGATAGCCGCCCTGGCGGCGCGGTGCGCTCCTTTAAGGAACAAGGCTACCTGGCCGAATGGGGACCGCACGGCTTCCTGGACAACAACCCGGCCAGCCGCGCCCTGCTCAGCGAAACCGGCCTGGACCGCATCGCCCAGAAAGCCCCCTTAAGCAGCTTTGTCCGCTATGTCTGCCATGAAGGGCGGCTGGTGCAGCTGCCGCAGAGGCCGGCCGCCCTGCTCACGACCCCGCTTCTATCCCCGCTGGGAAAATTGCGGTTGCTGGGCGATCTTTTCAAAAAGCCCCGAGCCGAAGAGCAAAGCGTCGGGCAGTGGGCGGCATACCGCTTCGGCCCTGAGATCCTGCCCCTGGTGGATGCCGCGATCACCGGCACCTTTGCCGGGGATTATGAACGCCTCAGCATCGATGGAGTGATGCCGGGAGTGCGGGTCCTGGAAAAGGAAGCGGGCTCGGTGCTCAAAGGGCTGCTCAGAAAAAAAAGGGGGGCGGGCGCGGGGATGCTGCCGGCCATGACCAGTTTTCCCTTGGGGATGGAACAGCTCATCACCACCCTGGCAACAGGGCCGAACATTCGCTACCAAAGCCCGGTGCGGGCAATCAGCCGCGAAAACGAAGCCTGGGAGATACACACCGAGACCGGAACCTACCGGGCGGCCACCGTCATTCTCGCCCTGCCGGTCAACCGCAGCCTGGAGCTGCTGGCCGCCCATGCCCCGCCCCTGGCCGCCATCCCCACGGCACGCATCGCCACCGTGGCCCTGGGCTTTACGGACAAGGCGCAGGTGCCCTTTGGTTTCGGCTATCTGGCCCCTGAACGGGAAAAACGCTTCGCCATGGGCGCGCTTTTTTCCACCCATATGTTTCCCGGCCGCGCCCCCCAGGGAGCGGTGCTGATGGAGGCCCTGGTCGGAGGTCGCCGCCACCCGGAACGGCTGGAGCTCTCCGACGAAACACTGATCAGCCGCATCTATGATGATCTCCGGCAACTGATCCCCTTGCCCGAGCCCCCCTGCTTCAGCCGGGTTCTCCGGGGCGACAGCTCCATCCCCCAGCTGGAAATGGGCTACCCCGCGCTGCTGACCTGGAAGGATTCCCTGGAACAGGGGTTGGACGGCTTGCATCTCTGCGGCTTTGGCTGGGAAGGAATCGGCATGAACGACATGATGAAGACGGCCAAGATGGTGGCCGACAGGATACTGCGCCGGGTGGGCGGCAAACGACAGAAACCCGAGGTCAGGCCGGTCTATTTTTAGGAGCCGTTACGAAATAACCTTTTCGTCGCCGTTAACACTGCTGCGGCTCCTTATGCCGTTTGACCATCCAGACGATGTCATTACTTTGCTCCAACGGCTTAAACGCGGGCTGTGCCGCTCGCTCGGTTGACCAGGCAAGGGAAAACTGCGCCATGGTTTTGTCGAAGCATTCCGGGCAGAAACCATGGGACACCAGAACCTCGGACTCAAGCATCTGCTCAAGCCAGTCCCCTTTGCACTGTACCCTGCGACACACACAGCAGACCGTACGCATACTCCCCCCTTTGTGCGTATCCCAGAAACCGCCCCCGCTGGATCTGATACGCCCTTTCCCCTCAACCCTGATTTCTCAGACGTTCCACCAGATGCTCCACCTGCCCCCGGATGCTGCCGCTGCGGACAATGGCTTCGCTAATGACCCGGATGGAATGCACCACCGTGGAATGATCCCGGTTAAACGCCTTGCCGATCTCGGACAGGGCTTCCTCGGTGAGTTTCCTGGCCAGATACATGGAGACCTGCCTGGGAAAGGCGATCACTTTTTTCCTCCCCTTTGACTGCATGTCTTCGATGGAGACATTGAACTGACCGGCCACAAAATTACGGATCAGCACAGCGGACAACTCCTGCCGCTGCCCGATGATCCCGGCGACAATCTCCTTGACCATGTCCAGGTTCGGCACGGTCTTGTGCAGGGAGGCCTTGGCCTTCAGGCCGATGATGGCGCTTTCCACCCGCCGGATATCGCCCTGGATCCGGTCGGCCAGGAACTCGATGATCTCCCCGGAGAGCGCCAGCTTGTTGTTGCGGGCCTTGCGCTCGATGATCAGGCAACGGGTCCGCCGGTCCGGAGGATTGATGGTGGTAATCAGCCCGGAAGAGAGCCGGGAGCGCACGCCGTCATCGATATCAGGAATATTGCGCGGGGAAACAACCCCGGTGAAAATAACCCTTTTCCCGCAATCCATCAGGACATCAAGGGCCTCGGCCAGCTCGGCCTGGGTCTTGGTCCGCCCGGCCAGGGACTGCACATCCTCCATCAGCAGCACATCACACTGGTTATGATATTTTTCCTTGAAATGCTCCATGGTGTTATTCTTGATGCTGCGCACCATTTCGGAGGTAAGCTGCTGGGAGGTGACATAATGCAGCCGGGTTCCGGGGGAGTGGCTGGTGATATGATGGGCCACCGCATGGGTCAGATGGCTTTTGCCCAACCCCGTCCCCGCTTCAATAAACAGACAGGGGCTTAAGGCACAATCGCCGTTGGCCATGGCCTCGCAGGCCGAATAGGCCAGGGCGTTGCTTTCGCCAACCATGAACTCGGCAAAGGTATAGCGGGGATGCAGGGTCCGCACCGTGGAACGCGCCACCGGCATGCTGGGCAGCCGGAGCTGGCTCTGTTTCTTTTCCGGTTGCGCCTTCCTGGTTTCGCTCACCGAAAGCCGCACCGCCTCGCCGGTAAAACCAACATCCTGCAAGGCATCCTGAATATCGGTCAGATAGTTATCCTTGACCCAGGAGCAGAAATACGGGTCAGGTCCAGCCAGTTCGACGCTCTGCGCATCGTCATGCACGCATTGCAAGGGTTCGATCCACAATTTAAAATCGTGATCGGAAAATTTCTGCGACAAAACACTCTTAACTCGCTGCCAAAGCATCTTTTTCCCCTGGTTCAGTCACGAAAAAACAACCGATTAAAGCGAATTGAGGCCACTGAGATAATTTCTATCCGTTTTTTTAAAGGAAAACCATGATCCCTGTCAAAACCGGTCTCGAGGAATTTCCCCCCCGCTGCCTCGCAAGTTTTCAACAGCCCACAACCCCGGGCAAACGGGCGAAAATCGCCTGAAAACCCTCTAAAAACTGGATATTTCGCTCCTTTTACAACCAGCCCCAAAAACCGCAAAATTCCATGCGGTTACACCCGAACCGCGAGAACAAAATATCATTTCATTAACCACTAAACATTCGACATTTCTCTTCATATCTCATTATTACTCCTATTATCTCATTTTATCTTCTTTGTAACTCCGGCCATTTTTTCTGCTTCCGGCATGCTCCTGTTCTGTCGGATTTTTTCCGGTAAATCCTTTTTATGCTATACTTAAGAAAATTTTATCCATAAGGAGACCAGCCATGGACCCAGCCCGCCTTATCCCCACCCCCGACACTATTCCGGCGCCCTGGGGTTTTTTCGAGTTTCTCCTTATCCTGACCTTTTTCGCCCACCTTGTTTTCATGAACGCCATGCTGGGCACCGCCATGATCGCCCTGGTCAGGGAAATGCGGTCCCAGCCCGACGCCCCCCCGCCCTGCCGGGATATTGCCTCCAAACTGCCATACACCATCGCCTTTGCCGTGAACTTCGGGGTGGCGCCCCTTCTTTTTCTTCAGGTTCTCTACGGCCATTTCATCTATACCAGCTCCATCCTCATGGGGGCTTACTGGCTTTCCGTCATCGGCCTGCTCATTCTCGCCTATTACAGCGCCTATCTCTATAAAATGGCTGGTGACCTGCCCGCCGCCGCCAGAAAACGGGCACTGGCCACAAGCCTTGTTCTCCTGCTGACCATCGCCTTTCTCTTTGTCAACAATATAACCCTGATGCAGACGCCGCAGGTCTGGACCGTTTATTTTCACAAACCGGACGGCACCTTCCTGAACCTTGCCGACCCGACCCTCCTCCCCCGCTACCTGCACTTTGTGGTGGCCTCCGTGGCGGCAGGCGGTCTTTTTCTGGCGATCCTCGCCTTTTTTCAACAAAAAAACAGCGAGCCCGGGGCCGAAAAACGGTTGAGCGCAGGGATGAAATGGTTTACCTACGCCACGGTGGTTGAAATCGGCACCGGCATCCCCTTCCTTTTTTCCCTGCCAAAAAACGTGCACCAGCTCTTTCTCGGCGGCGCACCCCTGCACACCGCCCTTTTCACCGCTGCCCTGATCGCGGCCTTTTGCAGTCTCTACTATGGCGCCAAGGAGCGGGTCTGGCCGGCCACCTTCGCCATGGCCACAACCGTCCTCTTCATGGTTCTGGTGCGGGATCTGGCCAGACAGGCCTATCTGGCCAGATACTTCCATCCCGCCGACCTGCAGGTCGTGCCGCAGTGGTCACCGATGTTTCTCTTCCTGGCAGTCCTGGTGATCGGGGTCGCAGTGGTCATCCACATGCTCAGGCTCGCGGCCCGGGTGCCTGAGGAGGCGCGCTGATGAACTATCCGGTCTGGCAGTTGGATTTTTCCGGCGGCGGCCTGCTCATCGCCCTCATCGCCATCCTGCATGTGTACATCTCCCATTTCGCCATTGGCGGCGGCCTCTTTCTCGTGCTCACCGAGATGAAGGGCTACCGGGAAGGCTCGCAGGATATTCTGGA
>JAJZSH010000296.1 GCA_021822005.1 Deltaproteobacteria bacterium
GCTCCTCGATGTCTCCCGCCTGGAGTCCCTGGGCTGGCGGGCGAAAATTTCCTTACGCGACGGCATCGCCGCCACCTATCAATGGTTTCTCGCCAACCAGGAACGCTTCCGCCGCTGAAAAGCGTAGCCCTCCCCCCTCGCCGGCCCCTCTTTTTTCGCATGGCCCTGAATCCGTGGCGGCTTTTTCCTGACGAGCGGGTAACTTCTTGTCATCGCAGGACAAGGCCAGCCGTAACCACGGTTGCCCCGATTCACCCGCCGCCCTGCGGGGCGTCCGATAAGGGCGCATTCGCTGCGTTGGCAACTCGTTGATATACCATTCGTATCATCAACATCGTCGCCGCCTTGCGCCTGCACCCTTCTCGAACGCCCACGGATTCAGGATGGCGTTAGAAATTTGTGAGAAACTTGCGGTAGATTCCTGCCACGGCTTGGGGGCAATGGGGGAATTATGGTATGATGGTTCATCCGATAACGCGCGACAATACGGCAGAGGGGCTGCGGTCGTTTCGTCCGGGGAGAGCGGGGCGGGGAAGCGGGTGGCTGGCGATGCTTCCGGGCAAGGGGTGCGGACCGGCGCGGCCACCGCTCAACATCCTGGGAAGAGGGGCAGGGAACGTGCAGGAAAGGAATCGCATCTGGCGGGTGATCTTCCTGGGTATCGACGCCGGGCTCACTGCCGCCGCCTTTATCCTTGCCTACGTTGCCAAGAAATACTGGCTGTCCGGCGAGGTTGCCGGCCTCTCTGTGCGTCCGAATTATTCGTTCCTGTTGTTGCTTGCCGTGATCGTTCTGACCCTTTCCTATCAATCTTACGGGTTTTACGCTCCATCCTTCCGGTTTCTGCGGCCGGCACAGGTCTTGATCCGGGTGGTCAAGGCAGTGGTGGCCGGTTTTGCCTGTTATCTGCTGCTCCTCTATCTCATCCACCAACAGGACATCAGCCGCATGATGATGTTCCTTTTTGTGGGAATGACCAGCGCCTTTCTCTTCTTTGCCAAGATTGCCATGGCCAGGATCGAGGCCTTTCAGCGCAGCCGGGACGCCTATCAGAAAAAACTGCTCATCGTCGGCAGCCGGGCGCGGGCCAAGGAGCTGATCACCGTGCTCCGGCAGCGGACGCTGCCGGAATACCAGTTGCTCGGCTGTCTGGAAACGGACAAGAGCCGCCTTAACCAGGAGGTGGCGCCCGGCGTTGCGGTAATCGGCCTGGTGAACGGAATGCGGCAGATTCTGCTGGCCAAGGCGGTGGACGAGGTGATCTACGCCATGCCGCTCGAACAGGTCCGGGATATCCGCGCCCACATCGCCTTTGCCGAGCAGTTGGGGGTGCGCGTCCGCATCCTGCCCGACTGGCAGATCCAGAAGATCATGTACCATCCCGAGGCGGCCCGCATCTATTTTGACGATTTTCTCGGCCTGCCCACCGTGGCGCTCTCCTCGACCCCCACCCAGGAACTCCAGCTGTTTTGCAAGGCCATCTTGGATTACCTCGGCGCGGCCATCGCCCTGTTGCTGTTGTCGCCGCTCTTTGCGCTGATCGCGGGTTTGATCAAGCTCTCTTCGCCGGGCCCGGTTTTTTTCACCCAGGAGCGGTGCGGCCTGAACGGCCGGCGTTTCCGGCTCTACAAGTTCCGCACCATGGTGCAGCATGCCGAGGAGTTGCGCGCCGGCCTGGCCGATAAAAACGAGATGGACGGGCCGGTCTTCAAGATGCGGAACGATCCGCGGCTGGTCGGCGTCGGCAGGTTCCTCCGTAAATGGAGCCTGGACGAGTTGCCCCAGTTTATCAACATCCTCCGCGGGGAGATGAGCCTGGTGGGTCCACGGCCGCCCATTCCGGAGGAGGTGGCGCGTTACCGGCCGTGGCAGCGTCGCCGGCTGTCGATGAAGCCGGGATTGACGTGCATCTGGCAGATTTCCGGCCGCAACAACATCGACTTCGAGCGTTGGATGCGCCTTGATCTTGAATACATCGACAACTGGTCGCTGCTGCTCGATTTGAAGGTCCTGTTTTTGACCGTGCCGGCGGTGCTGGCCGGTACCGGCCATTAGCCCGGCCAACAGGAGCGGGGCTCAATGGCCTTGACAGGGGGTGGGGCCGCGGGTAAGTATGAAAAGTGATGAAGCGGTCGGTGTGGTGGGCAACTGGTCGCGCACAGTGCAGAAGGAGGAGAGGTATGACGACGAAACGCTTCCTGCAGGTAGGTTTGGTGCTGCTGTCGCTGTTGCTGCCCCTGTCGCTCCATGCGGCAACGGTAGGGAATTTCACCACGGTGACCGGTCCGGTGACCGTGTCCCGGGCGGGCAAGGCCCAGCCGGCCGTCAAGGATGCCGCGGTCGAAGCGGGCGATGTGGTGGCGGCAGGTGAGCAGGCCAGGGCGGAAATCCGTTTTGCCGACGGCACCATCATGCGGGTCGCCCGCAACTCCAAGGTGGAAATCAACAGATACCTGGTGCAGGGGCAGCGGGTCGACGTCAAGCTGAAGCTGGCCACCGGCACGATCCAGAACATTGTGACCCCGTTGCCTGGCCGGGTTTTTGGCAAGGACGCACCGAACCGCTTCGAGGTCGATACCCCGACCGCCACCTGCGGGGTGCGCGGCACCGATTTCATCACCTCCTATCAGAACGGCGTCAGCCAGACGACCTTTCTTTCCGGTGCCGGTTATGCCTTCAACATCCGTCTGCCGCAGCAGGTGGTGGCGGTTTCTGCCGGTCAGACCATGGAGATCCGCAAGACCGATGCGCCGCCGGTGGTTCGGCCGGCAACGCCGGTGGAAATGAGCGGCAAGGAGACCGCGGCCGGTGCCAAGGAGAAAGAGGCCAAGCCGGAAGAGGCGGCAAAGAAGGAAGAGCCCGCGGCCAAACCGGAGGAAAAGAAGGACGCTGCCGAGGTGAAAAAGGCCGAAGCCGAGGCAGCGCCGAAGCCTGAGCAAAAGGCGGAGGCGGTGAGACCGAAAGCGGATCAGCCGCTGGCCTTTACCCCGGCCGAAACGCCCAAGCCGCCGAAAATCAACGTGCAGACGGTGTTGCCGCCGAATAAGGGCCATATCAGCAAGTCAAGGCCGTAATCCACAGGATGAAGGGAAAGGTTGCGGGAAGAATCCGGTCGACACGGAAGACGAATAAGGAGAGGGGACTAATGAAAAGAGTGTATGTTGGGATGATGACCCTGTGGGTGGGAATGATGGTGCTGGTACCGATGGCCATGGCGGCCGAAGAGACGGCGCCGGGAGGCTCTACCGGCGCAACCATGGGGCAGGAGGCCAAGGGCGGCGGGGACTGGTTCGGCCCGGAAACCGGTTATATCCATCCCCTGCTGTCGGTCACCCAGGCCCATACCGACAACCTCTATAACAATCAGGCCAAGGCCAGCGACTTTTACAATATCATCACCCCGGGGGTATGGATGGCGGTGCCGGCCAGCAAGGAGGAACTGGCGCAGTTCAATACCACGAGTTTGGCGCCGGGCGGCCTGGCCATGAGCAACGACAAGACCAAAGCCATGGGGCGTTATCAGGCCTATCTTTCCTACA
>JAJZSH010000297.1 GCA_021822005.1 Deltaproteobacteria bacterium
GAGTCCAGCCGGGGCGCTTTTTAGAGAGGCATGTTCATGCGTCGCCTTTTGCGGCCGCGGCTTTGGCCTCGGTGTCCTTGTCGGTGGCGGCCTGATGGACCGCGGCAAGTTTTTCCTGGCCGCTCAAAACCGCATCCGCCATTTTTGAGGCGATCAGCTTGATGGCGCGGATGGCGTCGTCGTTGCCGGGAATGAGATAGTCGATGCCCCTGGGGTCACAGTTGGTGTCGATCAGGGCAACCACCGGGATGCCAAGGCGGTTGGCCTCCTCGATGGCGATCTTTTCCCGTTTCGGATCAATGAGGAAGATGGCGGCAGGCAGCCCCTTCATGTTTTTGATGCCGCCCAGGTTGCGGTCCAGCTTGACCGCCTCTTTCTGGATCTGGAGGGCTTCCTTCTTGTGGTAATGGTTGATGGTGCCGTCTTCCTGCATGGTTTCGTATTTCTTCAGGCGGTCAACACTGTTCTTGATGGTCTGGTGGTTGGTCAGCATGCCGCCCAGCCAGCGGTTGTTGATGTAATACATGCCGCAACGCTCGGCTTCTTCCTTGATGATGTCCTGGCCCTGGCGTTTGGTGCCGACAAAAAGCACGGTGCCGCCCTTGGCCGCGGTCTTGGCAATAAATTCGTAGGCATTGTTGAAAAGCGGCAGGGTTTTGTCAAGGTTGATGATGTAGATTTTGTTGCGGGCGCCGAAGATGTACGGTTTCATTTTCGGGTTCCAGCGGCGGGTCTGATGGCCGAAATGCATGCCGGCCTCCAGCATTTCCTTCATGGTAACGTAAGACATGGTACTTCTCCTTTGGTTTTGGTTTAGGAGCCGTTACAAAATAACCGTTACATTTCTTGCCATTTCGTTACGGCTCCTTACGCCGCTTCGCTGCTGCCGGTCACGATCTGTCAATGTTGCGGTTATTATTGAATAACGGCGCGGCTTCCACCCCATCGCTCCAACCCGATTGTGGGCACCAGAGGAACTTTTGCAGGGGTGTGTTTATTTTTACAACCCGAATTTTTTACCACCAGAACCGATTTTTTGCAAGGAAGAAGAGAGTGCCTGGTCTTTTTTTCAGCGCGGGCCTGGTCAGGGAGGAATTGCCCGGGGCAGGTGACTTGGGCCAGAAGGGGTAAAGTTGGTGAGTAACTTAAGAAAAAAACTTGACGCCTCCGGGAAAAAAAGCAAAGGTCCCATCTTTACTTCAGGCAAGGAATTCCAGGAACAGGTATGACGAAAACAATCAGCCAGCTTTGGCCCAAAAAGATTCTGATCCGATCAACCAACTGGATCGGCGACGCCGTCATGACCACCCCGGCGGTGCGGACCATCCGGGAAAATTTTCCCGCCGCCGAGATAACCATCCTGGCCTATCCCTGGGTGGCGGATATCTTCAGGGCCAGCCCCCATGTGGACAGGGTCATGCTCTATGAGAAAAAAGGCAGGCATAAGGGCTTAGCCGGGATGTGGCGTCTGGGACGGGAGCTTGCTGCCCAGCGGTTTGATCTGGCCATCCTCCTGCAGAATGCCTTTTCCGCCGCGTTGCTTGCTCTGCTTGCCGGGATACCGGTTCGGGCCGGGTACCGAAGGGATGGCCGCACCCTGTTGTTGACCCATGGGGTTACTATCCGGAAAAGTACCAGGGCGCGGCATCAGGTCTATTATTACCAGGAGATGCTCAAGGACCTTGGGCTGGTGTGCGGTCCCCAGGAGCTGTTTCTTGCCCTGCCGGATTCCGCCATGATTTGGGCCAGGGACTTTCTCGCTGCCAAGGCAGGCAGGCCGGTGGTCGGCCTGAATCCCGGCGCTGCCTATGGCCCGGCCAAACGCTGGCCGGCGGAAAGGTATGCCGGGCTGGCCAAGCGTCTGGCCGAAGAGCTGGGCGCCTTCCTGCTGGTTTTCGGCACGGCCGGCGATACCGAGGCTGCTGCGGAGATTGGCGCGGCAGCGCCGGGGCAGGTGCTTGATCTAACGGGCAAGACCACTCTGGCTGAGGCCATGGCCCTGATCGGCCTGTGCGATGCCTTTGTCACCAACGATTCCGGCCTCATGCATGTGGCTGCCGCCCAGAAAACCCCGCTGGTCGCCATCTTCGGCTCAACCGATGCGGTGGCCACCGGGCCGTTTGCCGCCAGGGTGGAAGTGGTGAACAAAAATCTGCCCTGCAGCCCGTGCCTGAAAACCCATTGCCCCAGAAACGATTTTGCCTGCATGCTGGAGATCGGGGTGGACGAGGTGTTCGCGGCAACCTGCAGGCTTCTGGAAAGCGAGGAGGGATGACCATGCGACCCGCCGTGTTTCTCGACAGGGATGGCACCATCAACGAGCAGATGGGCTACATCAACCACATCTCCCGTTTTGTCATGCTGCCACGGGCTGCGGCCGGAATCCGCCTGCTAAACGAGCAGGGGATTCCGGTGGTGGTGGTCTCCAACCAGTCAGGCCTGGCCCGGGGCTATTTCCCCGAGAGCCTTATTGAAGAGGTGCATGCCAAGATGACCGGGGCGCTGGCCGAGGCCGGAGCCCATGTCGATGGCATTTACGTCTGCCCCCATCATCCCGAGGCCAAGGAAGAGCGCTTCCGTCTCGTCTGCGACTGCCGGAAACCAAAGCCGGGGCTTTTTCTTCAGGCGGCTGCGGAGCTGGACCTGGATCTTGGCCGTTCCTATGTGGTGGGCGACCGCTGGTCGGATCTCAAGGCGGCGGCGGCGGTACAGGCCAAGGGGGTTCTGGTCCTCACCGGCTATGGCCGGGGGGATTACGAATACCTCGGCCCGGTTCAGTCGGTGCAGCCCGCGTATGTGGCGGAGGATCTCCATGCGGCGGTGCAGTGGATTATGCAGGATATGGCGGGGTAAGTTTGGCCGCCGCTCTTCTGGCTATTCGTGCCGTTTCTTTTTCTCCGGAAATTCGTAGATAACTTCATTCTTTTTAATGAGGCCGAATTGCCGCCGCGCCACTTCTTCCAGATAGACCGGGTCTTTTTTCAGCTTGTTGACTTCCTGTTTCAGCGCGGTATTGCTCTCGCGCAGCTGTTCATTCTGGGCCAGGACTTCATTCAGTTCCCTGTTAACCTCGTAGTATTTCAAGACCCCGTAAGGCCCGAATACCGACCAAGCCCCGACCACCGTGACAATGAGCACGCTGTACAGCAGCACTTTTTTCCGGTCAGTCTCTGAGAGGTTCGCTAGCATGGAAGCCCATTGCAGATGGTTTTTCCCGGTTGAGCCCGGGAATTGACTAATTTTTTCTCTTATTATTCCTGTTAGATAGCATAGATGCGAAGTTCATGCAATCGGTGAGTTTTACGATCTGTAAAAGGGAAGAAGATGGAGAAGTGCCTGGAGGGCAAAAGGGCAAAAGGGGACAGGCTAGAATGGCACTAGTTCAAGCGATTGCAGCATGAGGTAGGCTGAAAATTATGGACACGAAAACTCTGATCATTCATAAACCAGAGTGGAGGTGTCATCATGGGAAAAATTCCGCACGGCCGGTACACAAAAGAATTCCGGGAAGAGGCCGCCCGGTTG
>JAJZSH010000298.1 GCA_021822005.1 Deltaproteobacteria bacterium
AAGACGAAAAAGCGGAGCGTACATATGGTACGTGAGCATTTTTCGGCGACTGAGCAACGCAGCAATCGGGCGAAAGGGCCGTTTCCGGATGGGCACTAAATTAAAACCCTTGACCCAGATCAAGGCGGATTTTGATCGCCGTGCCCTATGGTGGAAGCAACGGTTGTTTATCGATGTTCCATTCTAAGGAGACGCGCGACCATGATGAATGCGGAAGAGCTTTGCCATCAGCAGCAACTGCTTGAGGCCATTGACTGGCAGATGACCCCGGAAAAAGCGGTGGACATGTATCTCGAGTGGGGCTCGGGTTGGACCCGGGGCCACGATTTCGTCAGCTCCGCCCGCGACGAATCGATCTATTTCGTGTTGTTCGACTGGGAGAAGCCGCCCCAGGTGACCCTTATCCGCCGGAACATGGCCGGAGCCGAGGAACTGGCCAAGGTGGAGGTGCCTGCCGGGCTTTTCGAGGCTGCGGTGCAGGAGGACGGACGCCTGCCGGGCGGCACGGTCCATCGCCTGAACCCGCCCCTGGAAGAATGGCTGCGGGCCAGGCTCGCAGCCTTGCGCCGGTAATGCCGCACGCCCCGGATGGGACTGGACGGGTAACCTCCGTTGGCCCAAGGTTCGAAACGCGGACCTACGCCATGTCCCCTATCTGATTACCGGTGTGGGATGAGATGTCGAACAATGAGCGTTGGATTGACAAACGGAGCGGCAGGGAGCAAAATAACAAAAAAGATGATTTTCTCAACTCGACCGAAAAGGAGGCACGCCATGCGATACAAAAGAAGTCTTATGGTTGTCATGGGAATTTTTCTGTTCGGCACACTTGCCTTCGCCGCCGAACCGGCACAGGAGAAGCGGTACATCGCAACGGTGGACCCGGACGGGGTGCAGCGGGTGGAGATGCTGGGCGGCGGATACTATTTTGATCCGAACCTGATTGTGGTCAAGGTCAATGTGCCGGTGGAGCTGAAGGTTAGAAAGGAGGGCGGCTTCGCCCCACACGACATAGTCATGAAGGCGCCGGAAGCCGGGATGGATTTCGCGCAGGAGCTGCGCAGCGAACCAGCCCGCATCCGCTTCACTCCTACCAAGACCGGGCGCTACGAATTCGAATGCACCAAGAAACTCCTCTACTTCGAGAGCCACAAGGAGCGCGGCATGCACGGCGTTCTCCAGGTGGTTGAATAGCGCGGCGGCAAGGAGGGAGTGATGAGCGGAGACACACTGCCCTTGTGGGCTCGACAACTGATCCCGTACCTTGCCTTGGGGCACGGAATTTTCAACCTGCTGGTCTTCGGGATTTTCATCCGTCAGGGCTGGCTTGGGCTCGCCATTCGGCAGGCACGGCAAAACGGCACATCGCCGCCCCAGAAGGCGATCCGGAACCACCGGCGGACCGGACCCGTGGCCGCGCTGCTGGGAAGTGTGGGTTTTCTGGCCGGAATCACCCTGGTCTTTTTCGACAAGGGCAGGCTGGTCGAATACCCCTTGCATCTCTGGGGCGGGAGCGTAATCGTGCTGGCACTCGGTGGCCTCTATGCCCTTTCCCGCCGGATCAAAGAGGCCGAGTCCCCGTATCGCACCCCCCATGCATGCCTAGGCCTGCTGCTCCTCGGCCTCTATCTTGTCCAGTGCTTCCTGGGGCTGGGCATTCTGCTGTGAACAAAAGGAGAGAATTATGACGTTACCCTCGCTGCTCCGGTCAGTTGGTTTTTTTCTCTGCATCCTTGCTTTCCCCTCCGCCATCTCTGCCAGGGAGATCCGCCTCAAAAGAGGCGAGGTCTACCGTGACCGTGATCTTACCGTAATCTGCGAAGGGCGGCAGGCCGGGGGGGCGGGTCAAACCATGGCGGTGCGGGAGTGCCAATACTGGGACGACTTTGAAAAAAAATGCCTCTTTGAAAAGATCATCCATACCTATAACGATCTGGAATGTGTCGAAGAATGCCAGCATTGGGACTCGTTCAACAACACCTGCGACTACCAGAGCAAATGCACCTTTTATCCCCGGCAGGAGGCCTTTGTCCTGAGAACCTGCGCCGAGTTCGATGACTACAGCCATAAGTGTCTCAAGGTCAGGGAGGAGAAGATCGGTGGGGGCAGATAGCTTTCTGGAGTAAGAATAGGGGGGAGGTGACAAAGAGTTGGGCTGCAGGAGTCGACTCGATTTATAATAGTTTAATCTCTTTTAGGGTCTAATTCCCCGCAGCTTGCTGCGGGTGTAGTTCATTTTTTTCCCCAGCCCACATTCCATATTACGTCAGCAGCTCAAACCGGCGCCAAATCAAAGGCCGCCGAAAAGAGCTTCCTGGTGTAAGGGTGGGAAGGATTGGCAAAGAGCTGCGCCGCAGGGCCGGACTCGACGATGCGGCCATTCTGCATCACCGCCACCTCGTCGGCCATGGCCTTGATCACCCGCAGATCGTGGGAGATAAAGAAGTAGGTGATGTTGTGCCTGGCCTGCAGGCTTTTGAGCAGTTCGATGATCTGGGCCTGGATGGTCATGTCCAGGGCGCTGGTGGGCTCGTCCAGCACCAGGAAGCGGGGCTTGAGCACCACGGCCCTGGCAATGGCGATCCGCTGCCGCTGGCCGCCGGAAAACTCGTGGGGATAGCGCTCGATCATCTCCGGCTCAAGACCGACCTCGATCAATGCCTCAGCCACCCGTTTTTTCCGCTCATCCCGGTTGCCCAGGCCATGCACGCTCAACCCCTCGCCCACGATCTGGCCCACATTTAGCCTCGGCGAAAGGGAAGAGAAGGGATCCTGAAACACCACCTGGAGATCGCGGCGCAGGGGCCGCCACTGGCTGTTGGACAGGGTCAGCAGATCGCGACCCTCGTAGAGCAGGGTTCCCCGGCTGTTGACCAGTTTGAGCAGGCACATGCCCAGGGTGCTTTTCCCGGAGCCTGATTCGCCGACCACCCCGAAGGTGGTGCCCTGCCGGATGGTGAGGCTCACCTCGTCCACCGCCTTGATGGTGTTTACCGTGCGCCGCAAAAAACCGGCCTTGATGGGAAAATGGCAGGAGAGGTTGGCGGCGGTCAACAGCGGGGATGGATTGTCCTTGGGGGTGGGGGCCTCGTGGGGCACGCTGTTCAGGAGATGGATGGTGTAGGGGTTCTGCGGGTTGCGGAATACCTCGGCAGTGGGGCCGCTTTCTACGATTCTGCCCTGGTGCATGATATGGACCTGTGCCGCGATCTTTTCCACCATGTTGAGGTCGTGGGTGATGAGCAGCAGGGCCATGCCCAGCTCCTGCTGGATCTCCTTGATCAGGGCCAGGATCTGCGCCTGGATGGTGACATCAAGGGCAGTGGTCGGCTCGTCGGCGATCAGGAGGTCCGGACGGCAGGCCAGGGCCATGGCGATCATCACCCGCTGGCGCTGGCCGCCGGACAACTGGTGGGGAAAGCTGTTCAGCCGCTGGGCCGCGTCGGGAATTCCGCAACGCTCAAGGAGATTTTCCGCCTTGGCCGCCGCCTCTTTTTTGTCGAGATCTTGGTGCAGC
>JAJZSH010000031.1 GCA_021822005.1 Deltaproteobacteria bacterium
GGATTGCTCAGGTATCCGATAGCCCGAAGCAAAGGCGGGGCCGGCGGCCAGTATCCCGGTCAGGACGACCGCAGCGATTTTCTTTTTCATCTCCTCTCTCCTTTTTTCTGTTCATCAGGTCAGGGGGCTGCTGGTGTACAGATAGCGTTTTATCTTATGGGTCGCGGTCTTGGTGAATGGCTCGCGGTGTTCGCTCACCTGGGCAAGCTGCGCATACTGGGGCAGTTGCTGGTTCACCTGCCTTTTGATCTCAGCGAGAATCTCGGCAATATGGTCCAGTTGCCGGGCCTGGTCCTTGCCTCGGGTTTCCGCGTCGATCAGCTCGTAATCGAGATAGATCAAGGCTTCCAACCGGTTGTTGCCTTCGCGCACCAGCGATTCCACCACATGCTGGAAGGCGTTGATCTTCTCCTCGATGGTCTCGGGGTAGATGTTCTCGCCGTGGGAGAGGACAATCACGCTCTTGGAGCGTCCCTTGATAACAAGATTGCCCTGCGGGTCCAGAAAGCCGAGGTCGCCGGTGGCCAGCCAGCCGTCCGGATCAAGGACTTCCTCGGTTGCCTCGGGATTGCCGCGGTACCCCTGCATCACATTGGGCCCCCGGACCAGGATTTCGCCCAGGCCTGTTTCAGGGGTCGGCTTGCTGATCCGGACCTCCACATCCTGCACTGGTTTGCCTGCCGAGCCCAGGGCGATGCCCGGGTCGCCGTATGGCCCGGCGCTGACCAGGGGCGAGGCTTCGGTCAGGCCGTAGCCGACCAGGTAGGGGAATCCGGCCTCGGCCAGGAATCGTTCCACCTCGATGTTGAGGGCGGCTCCGCCGATGGCGAGAAGTTTCAGTCTGCCCCCGAAAAATATCCGCAACTTCCGGCCGATTTTTTGCAGGATCTTCCGGCGGACCAAGGGCAGCTTCATGGCCGCCCGCATGAGAACATTGGCGCTGATGACCGGCAGCACCTTCTTTTTGTAAATCTTTTCCATGACCATGGGCACCATGCACATGATGGTGGGCTGTTCCTGTCTGCAAATGCGCTCAAGAACGGTCGGGGTCGGGGTCTTGCCTGCATAGACGATACGGGAGCCCGTGGCCAGAGACGCCAGGAAGCTGATGGTGAACTCATAGGCGTGGGACATGGGCAGGATGGAAAGAAAGGTCCAGCCCTGCACCGGCTCATCGGGAAAGATGGACAGGGTGGCGCGGACATTGCTGATAAAGTTTTTATGGCTCAGCATCACCGCCTTGGCGTGGCCCGAGGTGCCGGAGGTATAGATGATCGAGGCGATGTCGTCCGGGTCGGCCAGATCCGCGGCAAGGGTTTTTTTCTTTTCCGGCAGATCCCCGGCGGCGAGAAATTGGCTGAAGGGGAGGGTGGCCACGAGGTTGTTCTGGTCGGCTGCGTCATCCAGGGTGATGACGGTCTTGAGTCTGTTGCCGGGCAGTTCGTAGAGCTTTTCCAGCTGGCGCTGGGTGGTGAAAAGGATTTTTGCCCCGGTCTCGTCCAGAATGTGCTTGACATCGGCCTCCGGAAAATCGGGGAGAATCGGGACACCGATCGCCCCCAGGCGGACAATGCCGAAATAGGCCATGCCCCACTGGGGGGAGTTGTCGGCGAGAATCGCCACCCGGTCGCCTTTTCTGATGCCGCGCTCCCTGAGCAGGGCCGCGACTTCCAGAGCTTTTTGGTGGAACTCCCCATGGCGCGTGGGCGGCTGAAAGGCGAAGCCCACCGCGGGCCGGTTTCCGAAGGATCGGGCGCTTTCCTCCAGGAGCAGGTTCAAGGTTGTTATGGTGGTGGAAATCATGGTCGCATGGCAATTAATTTTTGTTGAAATCGCACATATAATGCAGATTCCGATAAGTCGCGATTACAGCAGGAAGCAAAGCGACCGGCGACGGTTGGCATACTGTAATTCTTCGATTTCGTGTCGCGGACCGGTGACTGCTTTCCCTTTTTACGGGGCCATCAATTTTTCCAGAGTCTGGTACAGGCGCTGTATTTCCACGGGCTTGGTCAGATACTCGTCCATGCCGGCTTCAAGGCATTTTTCCCGGTCGCCCTTGATGGCGTTGGCGGTGAGGGCGATAACGGGCAGATCAAACCGCAGGGTCTGGCGGATGGCCCTGGTCGCGGCCAGCCCGTCCATCTCCGGCATCATGACATCCATCAGCACTGCGTCATAGGTTTTATCGCGCAGGGCGGCAAGCGCCTCCTGACCGTTGCCCGCTATATCAACCAGAATGCCGGCTCTTGTCAAGAGTTGACTTGTCACTCTCTGGTTTATCAGGTCGTCCTCGACCACAAGCACCTGTTTGCCGGCCAGGGTCTTGAACTGGTTTGTGTCGCTTTCCGCCGGAGGAGAAAGGGGACAGGCTTGTGTGGTGCCTGTTGTCCCCAGGCAGGCGGAAACCGCTTCGTACAGGTATGACTGCTTGAGCGGCTTGCTCAGGAGGATGACCCCGGGGCAACCCTTGATGCCTTCAAGGGTTGTTTCCGGGTCGAGCGGGGTGAGGATTATGACCGGAATCGCGAGACCATCCGGTTGGTTGGCGGCGCGCTCTGTCAGAAAAAGGGGCAGGTCGAGTCCGGCCAGGGAACTGTCGAGAACAAGGAGCGCATGAGCCTGGCTCAGTCGGGCAATGGGCAGGGACGAACCGTCTGTTTCAGAAAGTGAAAGGGGTTCGGCCCGGCAACCGAAGCCGGAGAGCATCTCCAGCAAGGTTTCCCGCAGGGCCGGATGCCCTGTCGCCACCAGAACCCTGGCGCCGGAAACCGAGGCAGGAAGAGTCAGGGAGTGTTGTTTTTCCGGGGGTTGCAGCTGTGCGCTGATGGTGAAATGGAAGGTGCTGCCCTTGCCCGGCTCGCTTTCGGCGTTGATTTCTCCGCCCATCAGAGTGACCAGCTGCCTGCTGATGGCAAGACCAAGGCCGGTTCCCCCGTAAAGCCTGGAGGTTGAGCTGTCTGCCTGGGTGTATTCGCTGAAGAGCTGCCTGATCTGGTCATGGTTGATCCCGCTGCCGGTATCCCGCACGGAAAAATGCAGCACTGCCTCGTCATGGTCCTGCCTTTCACAGCGCGCCGTGATGGCGACCTCGCCTTTTTCCGTAAACTTGATGGCGTTGTTGACAAGGTTGATCAGGATCTGCCGCAGGCGGAGGGAGTCCCCCATCATGGCGCAGGGCGCGTTGCCGCGCACGCTGATCAGCAATTCAAGGCCTTTGTCCGCAGCCTGCTTGCCGAACAGGTCCGCAAGGCTCTCCACGGTTTCCCGCAGATCAAAATTGGCGCACTCGAGATCCAGGCGACCGGCTTCTATTTTTGAGAAATCAAGGATGTCGTTGATCAGGGCAAGCAGGGCCTTGCCGGAGTCCCGGATAATGGCGAGGTACTGTTGCAGCTTTGCTGTTTCCGCCATTTTTACCGCCATGTTCGCCATGCCGAGGATGGCGTTCATCGGGGTGCGGATCTCATGGCTCATGGAGGCCAGAAACTGGGATTTCGCCTTGCTGGCCGCTTCTGCCCGTGCTTCCGCTTTTTGCCGGTCCCCGGCTTCCCTGGCAAGATTTTCATTGACCCGGCTCAGGTCTGCCGTTCGTTCTTCAACCAGGGCCTCCAGGGAGTTTTTAAACTGTTCCAGATCCCGGAAGGATTTTTCCAGCTCGCCGTGGGCTTCCTCGAGCTGTCTGGCGTAAACGGTCTGCATCTGTTCCTTTTCCTGTTTCATGAGCTGGAAACGGTCAGCGAGCCCCATGGACAACAGGATGACCTCCCAGGCCGATCCGAGCTGGATGCCCCAGTGGGTAATGAAGATGTGGGGCAGGACGCCGAAGGTTTTCAGGGCATACACCGTTACCCCCAGCATGGAAACAGACCAGGCCAGGAAATAATAACGGGCCGGGCGGTAGCCTTTGATCATGCAGATAAAGCCTGCAACGATCAGGGCAACCACGGTCAGACTCATCAGGGTCGCCAGACGGATGCTCAGATGGTAGCCGACAAAAGGGGTCAGGACGCCGCCGATTACGGAAAGGACCAGGCCTGCCCGGAGAATGGTGTCAAGCCGGGGGACGTTTCTTGCCGTGTCGAGAATGTTCCGCGTGAACTGGGTGGCGAAGATGTAGGCGAGGAAAATAAAAAGGGGCGTGCAGTTATTGGCCCACCAGATCCGGCTGGGCCAGAAATACTGGAAAGCCATGCCATTGACGCTCAACTGGAACAGCATGTAGGTGAAGACAAAAAGGACATAGTAGAGATAGGTGCTGTCCTTGAGGCCAAGATAGATGAAAAAATTGTAGATCATCATGACCAGCAGGATGCCGTAATAGATGCCCAACAGGGTCTGTTCCAGGCTGATTTCTCCGGCCAGGCTGGCAGGGGAATGCAGGGTGAGCGGCAGGTTCAGGGAGCTTGTCGTCTCACAGCGGAGGTACAGGGTTTTCTGTTCGCCGGGCGCAAGCCTGACCGGAAAAATGTTGTTTCTGTGCTGGATGGTCCTGCTTTTGAAGGGGAAGCTGTCGCCGGCCTCGAGAACGGTGAAACCGCCTGTGTCGGTGGGGGTATACAAATCTATCTGGTCAAGAAGGGGGTATTTTACTTCGAGAAAGTATTCCACGGGATGGGGCAGACTGTTCTTCACGGTAAAACGAGCCCAGACAGCCGAAGTGGTAAAGCCGAAGCCGGGGGTGTCGGCGGTCGAGGGGGCAAACCGGGCCTCGGTTTGCCGGGAAACGATGTCGGTGATCGTAAGATTTCCGGTCGGGTCCTCAAGGAGTTCGAGATGCTTCGCCAGGGAATATGAGCCTTGCTCCGGGGCAAGAACCACCGGCAAAGGTATGGCCCGGACAGCTGTCGGGGCCGCCAGGAGGCAAAAAAGGGCGAAGCCCCGGAGGCAGCGCCCCATCATTAACCCGGTGAGCATGAATGCATCCAGCCTGTGCATGACAGCATGATTATTGACCTTGTGTTTCCGTGGCCCAAGAGGGAGAATGGAAAATGCATTCAGTATAAACATGAAAAACAAGGCAAAAACAATATTTTTATCGAGTTTTATCAGCGGGTTAATAAGGACGGCTGTTTCCGAAACCGGCAGGGAATGCGGAAACAGCGGGGAAAGGGGAAATCCATCAGCATGGTGCCTGTGGTGGTCGGGAAATAATTTTTAGCGGCTTGTGTCACATCGTGGTATGTTTTTTGTGCGGAAGTGTGGGCATGCGTCCAAGGCAACGGTGATCAAGGGGCAGGGTGATGAACAATACGCATCGCCTGTTGCCCGGATTGTTTCAAGCGCAAGACAGGAGGTTGTGAAGGATGGAAAAAAAAATCGCAGTCATTGCCGTGACGGCGGCATTCCTGGCATTGCTGTCACATGCTCTGGTTTTTGCCGGAGAGACGGCCTACCGTTTTGATCCGGCAACCCAGTCCAGCCGGGCCATGGAGTATAAAAACACCTGGGAGGGGTATAAGCTGTATCAAAGTAATTGCAAAAGCTGCCATTTCAGGGGTAACGAGCGGGGCGCTCAATTCCTGGATACAGATTCGCGGACCATGCGGGGCTGGAACGCGGTTTTTTACAAGAAAAACGTGCGGTGCGCCAGGGATGGCTCCTGGGCCAAGCTTTCCCCGGAAGATCTGCTGGTTATAAACGATTACCTTTACAGCAAGGCCTATGACACCTGGGATCCCAGGTCCAACAAGAGCTGCGGCTGATAAGGCCTGGCTGCTCCCGGTCCGGGAGCGATAACAATCAGATTCTGGTGAAGTTCCAGCTCAACGGCTGGCCGTTCTTGTATGGAAGATGGCCATGGAAGATGCGGGGGTCGGAGTCAAAAACCAGAGGCAGAAAATACCGGTCTCCCTCCCACATCGGCAGGAGATGCAGATGATCAATGGGGTGCCAGGCAAGCGCCCCTTCTTCATTCCCAGGGAAGGGTGTGCCGTGGAAGCGGTCGATCCGGAAGATAAAGCCCAGCCAGTCTTCCCCGTGCGGACCGAAGCCGGTCCAGTTGATGGTCCCGCGCAGCAGGATTTCCTCGCAGCCGACCCCGGCTTCTTCCTTTATTTCTCTGGTGATGCAGGTAAGAACATCCTCGTCCGGCCGCATTTTGCCGCCAAGGCCGTTGTATTTTCCCAGGTGGGCGTCAGCCGGACGGGCATTGCGATGGACAAGAAGGGTCTGGGTCCGGTCTGGAGAAAGAATGTAGCCAAGGGTGCCGATGATCGGGGTGTAGGTCATGTCAGTCCTGTTGTCGGGAGCAGCGAAAAGGTTGAAAAGATATTTGTCTCTTTTAAAATCCGGCACGATTCTATACCATGATTCCATGGTAAGCCGTCGTTCAAAAATAGCAGTGTAACGGCGACTGTAACAGTGTAATGTCGTGACCGGCAGCAGCGTTAGCGGCGTAAGGGAACGTCCAGAATTGTACAAGTTATTTTCTTAACGGCTCCTAAAATATCGGGGTGAAAATGGCAATCCTTATTGTTGACGATCTTCCTGTAAACCTGATGCTGCTCGAGGAGATGCTCCAGCAGGAGGGATATGCGGACATCCATTGTGTCAGAAGCGGCCAGGAAGCCCTGGAAATGCTGGCGACAACAGAGGAGGCCGAGGCGGAAGAGAAAAGAATTGATCTCATCCTCATGGATGTCATGATGCCGGGCATGGACGGCATAGAAACCTGCCAACGGATAAAGGCGCAGGATGGGCTGCGGGATATCCCGGTGATCATGGTCACGGTCCGCGATGATGATGAAGCGCTCGCCCAGGCATTCGCCGTGGGCGCGACAGACTATATCATCAAGCCGGTCAAGGAGATCGAGCTGCTGGCCAGGGTTCGCGCCGCCCTGAAACTGAAGCGGGAAACCGATCGGCGCAAGGCCCGGGAGCAGGAGCTGGTCGAGCTTGCCCGCCAACTGGATACGATGAACCGCCGCCTGATGCACATGGTGCCGAGAGACAGCCTGACCGAGGTGGGCAACCGTCGTTATTTTGATGAAATCCTGGTCAGGGAATGGAATCGGGCCCGGCGGGAGGCGGTTCCTCTTTCCCTGCTCATGGTGGATCTTGATGATTTTAAAAGATTTAACGAAACCCATGGACGGGACAAGGGCGACGAATGCCTGCGGAAGGTGGCGGACGCCCTGCGCTGTGTCCTCAAACGGGCCGGGGACACCGTGGTCCGTTATGGCGGTGAGGAGTTTGCCGCCATCCTGCCCAACACTCCCAATGGGGGCGCCCTGGCAGTGGCCCATGAATTTCTGGAGCAGATGGCCGCGTTGGCTATCAGGTCTGCCGGAGCGCGAACCGGGGAGACCCTGACGGCGAGCATCGGTCTGGCAACCGCCGAACCGTGCCGTGGCTCGGATATGCAGAGTCTGATAATTGCCGCGGACGGGGCGCGCTATCTGGCCAGGGGTGAAGGGGGCAACCGGATCAAGGTGGCCCTTGATTGCCGGTGATTCGTAACAACCATTGCTGTGAGGAGGATGATAATGAAACAATGCAGTCTGCATGATTTTATGGAAGAACTGAAGCCCTGGCTCGACACGAATCACATCCGAAGCGCCGAGTTGAGCGGCGGGGACCGGTTGACCATCTATTTTCTGGATGGGATGAAGAACGTCTATCAGATTGATGATTGTAATGAAAAACAGATTCTGGCAGTTGTCAGCGATCTGCGGAAAAAGGGGATAGCGGTAAAGGAATAATTTTTTGAACGCACAGAGAGCAGGTTTTTTTTGTGATCGATGATCTGGTGGGGGGGATGGCAGAGGAAGCGACGGCAGAGACGCAGAAGCAGTTTCTCATTCTCAGGAACGCGGTTGAAAATACCAACGAGGCTTTTGTCACCATTGATGAAAACTCCACGGTGATCTTTTTCAACAAGGCGGCGGAGAGGATCTTCGGGTATGACCGGGTGGAGGTTATCGGCCATGGTCTGGGGAGAATCCTGACCCCCATGTGCCGGTTCGGACATGAGCTGGCGGTGGCCCGGTATGTCCGAACCGGCGAGGCAACCTTGATAGGGCATGAGACGGAACTGGTGGTGGCCCGTAAAAACGGGGAGACCTTTCCTGCTTCCATCTCTTTTTCCGTGGCAGACATTGAGGGGCAGCTCTATTTTACCGGTCTGGTCAGGGATCTCTCCGACACCAGGAATCTGGAGGACCGTCTTGCCCAGAACGAGCGGCTGGCCGCGCTGGGGCAGACCGTGGCCGAGATCAACCATGAAATAAAAAATCCCTTGATCATGATCGGCGGGTTCGCCCGGCAGCTCTTGAAAAAAGCAACGGCGGAGAAGGACAGGGCCAAGCTGACCATTATCGTCGATGAGGTCACACGCCTGGAACATCTGCTTGCGGGCCTCAAAGAGCTGTACAAGCCCCCGCAGCTTAATCTGGCGGGAATTTCCCTGAACGAACTTCTCGAGGAGGTTGTTGATCTGGCGCATTCCTATTCCGGCGGCAAGGGGATTGACATCCGGCTTGCGCCCACCACCGATGTTGTGGTCGAGGTGGACCGGGAGAAGATAAAGCAGGTGCTGCTGAATCTTGTGAAGAATGGGATTGAAGCGACCCAGCCGGGGGGGAAGGTCGTGGTCAGCACCAGGGTGCAGGAAAAACTGGTGGAGGTTGACGTGACGGACACCGGGGAGGGGATTCCCGAGGAGATTAAAAAAAGGATATTCCTGCCTTTCTTTACCACGAAAGAGCAGGGAACCGGCCTGGGCCTCTGCATCTCCAAAAGGATTATCGAGGATCACCCCGGCTGCTCGTTTCAGTTGGACAGCGAAGAAGGCAAGGGGACTGTCGCCACCATCGGTTTCCGTCGCAGCAAGGTGTGAACGTATTCTCAGGCCGGTGTGCAGGTTGTCGTTGCTCCGGAAGGAAACATGGCAGACTGCCGGAGTCTGCGGGTAGCGTTTTGTCTTGCTCTGTAAGCCCGGCTTGCAGGCAAGATGGCGGCTATGCGCCCTTCGACGGCTCAGGGACCTTTTGCCGCGGCAGGCTCTGAGTAAGCGATTACCTTGTTGCGGCCTGCCTTCTTGGCCCGGTAGAGGGCGCGGTCGGCAAAGGCCAGCAGCTCTTCGGGCCTTTCTGTGGAGTGTGCCCGGTTCGAGGCCAGACCGATGCTGATGGTGACCCGCATGGCAATGTCCTTGTCCTGGTGGGTATATTCCTGGGCCCTGGCGCGGATACGTTCGGCAATGCTCGTGGCGCCCTCCAGATCGGTGTTGGGCAGGAGGATGGCAAATTCTTCTCCGCCATAGCGGGCCACGGTGTCCGTGGCACGGGCCTCGCGCAGAATCTGTTCCGCCGTTCCTTTCAGCACCAGATCGCCAAAGGGATGGCCGCAGGTGTCGTTGACCTTCTTGAAAAGGTCGAGGTCGAGCATCATGCAGGACAACTCGGTCTGGTGGCGTTGGGCCAGGAGAAATTCATGGTGGAGCATTTCCTGGAAGTACCGGTGATTGTACAGGCCGGTCAGGCTGTCGCGGCTGGTCTGTTCGCGGAGCGTCTTGTTGAGGCGGGTTAATTCCTGGGCGACCGAGGTCATGCGGTTGGCGTGGGAGATGAGCAGGCTGAGCAAAAGAGCGGTGATGCCCGCGGTTAGCCCGCCAACCAGGAGATGCTCCGGATCAAGATAGGGGATGTCCGGGTGCAGGAAGGAATCGATGACCGGACTGATATTGGCCATGAACAGCACAATGGCCAGATAGATCGGCAAGCGGATCATCCGTTGGCGCATGGTTCCTCCTGTTTCTTGAAAAACTGAATTCCTGTGTCCGGGCTGGGTTTACTCTCTGTCTTACTGTAACCAAGAAAGGACGGAAAGTACAGCCATCGCCGTTCGTTATAGTTTCCCGGCGAGGCGTTTGATCAAGCGGCGGTGGGGGGCGGGAAAGGCGAAATTCTCAAGTTCCTCCGGACCGGCCCATCGGTATTCCTGGGCGGCGTGGAGGGCCGGTTCTGTTCCGCTGCCCCGCAGGCGGCAAAGATAACAGTGCAGCGTGACCCGGTATCTGGTGAAACTGTGCCGGATGGTGGTGATTTTTTCCAGCCCGTGGATGGCAAAGTCCGTTTCCTCCCGATACTCCCGAACGAGGGCCTGTTCCGGCGTCTCGTCCTCTTCCAGGCGTCCGCCGGGAAATTCCCACAGATTGGGCCAGACATCATCGGGCAGACGTTTCTGGATGTATATCTTCCCCTGGTGCTGGAGTACCCCGCTTACCATGGTGATGGGGATGATCTCCCTTGGTTTGCCCGCAACCGGTCTCTCGCCCACCACCCCTTGGGCAAAGGCCTCGCAGTGGTCGCGGAGAGGACAATCATCGCAGCGGGGGGAACGGGGCAGGCAGACCAGGGCGCCCAGTTCCATGAGCGCCTGATTGAAAAACCGCGCCTTGCCTTCGGGAATAAGCTCGGCCGCCTTCCGCCAGATGAACCCGTGGGTAAGCTTTTCCTTGACCGGGGCGGCCAGGTTGAAAAGCCGGGAGAAAAGGCGCTCCACATTGGCGTCCACGATGGGGTGGCTCCGGTTGAAGGCCAGACTCATGATCGCCCCGGCGGTGTACCGGCCAATGCCCGGCAACTTAAGCAGGGCGGCATGGTCTTCCGGCAGGGCGGAGTCATGATTGCGACAGAGCAGGTCGGCTGTCTTGAGGAGGTTTCTGGCCCGGGAGTAGTAGCCCAAGCCTTCCCACAACCGCAGGACCTCCTGCTCCCGTGCCTCCGCCAGGCTGGCAAGGTCGGGAAAACGGTCGAGCCAGCGGTTGAAGTAGACAACCACCCGATCCATCCGGGTCTGCTGCAACATGATCTCCGAAATCCAGATGTGGTAGGGAAGATAGGTGCGGCGCCAGGGGAGCAAGCGGCCATTTTGGGCAAACCAGTGGAGCAGGGCATCCTGCAGGGCGGGTGGCGGCATGGGGCGGACCTGTTTAACTAGTGCCCATCCGGAAACGGCCCTTTCGCCCGATTGCTGCGTTGCTCAGTCGCCGAAAAATGCTCACGTACCATATGTACGCTCCGCTTTTTCGTCTTCCTCGCGCCTTGCACTCGAACGAAATTGCTCGTTTCCGGACGGACACTAACTTTCCTTCAACAGACGCAACAGATCGGCGGGATTCATGGCGTGGCTGACATCGGTGCCTTCCAGCAGGCTGTCCGCCAGGGCTCTTTTCTCATGGTGGAGATGGACGATTTTTTCCTCGATGGTATTCTTTGCCACCAGACGGTAAATGGTTACCGGGCGCTGCTGGCCGATGCGATGGGCCCGGTCCGAGGCCTGGTCTTCCACGGCGGGATTCCACCAGGGGTCCATGTGGATCACGTAGTCCGCGGCGGTGAGGTTGAGGCCCACCCCCCCGGCCTTGAGGCTGATGAGGAACAGGTCGCCCTTGCCGGCCTGGAATTCCTGGACCTGGCGCTGGCGTTCCCTGGACGGGGTGCTGCCGTCCAGGTACCTGTAGGGAATGCCCTCCTGGTCGAGATGTTCACGGACAAGGCTCAAGTGATCGACAAACTGGCTGAACACCAGGGCCTTGTGCCCGTTTTCCCGCAATTCGGCGACAAGCTTGGCAAACAGGGTGAGCTTGGCGCTGGGAATGTCCGTCTCGGGCAGGACAAGGCGGGGGTTGCAGCAGGCCCGGCGCAGTTTCATGATCTCGGCCAGAATCTGCAGCGAGCGTTTCCCCGGCGGGCCGCCTGTCTGACGCAGGTTTTCCAGGGCCCGCTGCCGGAGGGCCGCATAGAGGGCGGCTTCTTTTTCCTCCATCTCCACCTGCAAGAGAATCTCGGTGCGCTCGGGCAACTCCTCCAGAACCTGTGATTTGAGGCGGCGCAGGATGAAGGGGTTGATCAGTTTTTTCAGTTTTTTCCTTGCTTCGGGGTCGTTGCCGCGCTCAATGGGGATGGCAAACCGCTGGTTGAACTGGTTCAGGGAGCCCAGGAGCCCTGGATTGATGAACTGGAACAGGTTCCAGAGCTCGGTGAGGTGATTCTCAATGGGGGTGCCGGTGGTGATCATCTTGAACCGGCCCTGTAACAGCATGGCTGCCCGCGAGCGTTTGGTGATGAAATTTTTGATGGCCTGGGCCTCGTCCAGGATGATGGTCTGCCAGTTCCGGGTGGCAAGAAGCGCTGATTCCTGCTGGAGAAGGCCGTAGCTGCAGATGAGCAGATCGAAGGGGCCAAGTTCGGAGAGCATTTTTTTTCGCTGGCGGCCGCCGAAGAGAACGACCCTGAAGGTCGGGGCAAAGCGGTTTGCTTCCTCCTGCCAGTTGGGGCAGACCGAGGTCGGAGCCACCACCAGGGTCGGACCCTGGTCGGCGCGGTCAAGGGCCAGGGCCAGGGCCTGGATGGTCTTGCCGAGTCCCATATCGTCCGCCAGGCAGGCCCCCACCCCCCAGTTGGCCAGACGGGCCAGCCAGTTGAAGCCGGTCAGCTGATAATCCCGGAGCACGGCCTTGAAGGTGGACGGCATCTTGGGCTCGTATTCCTGAGCCTCCTTGAGCCGTTTTTGCTGCTCTTGCCACCGCTCGTCCGTGCGCAGGTCCCCCACCCCGCTGGTGAAATCCTCCAGGGCCAGGGCGGCAAGAGGGTGGAGGCGAACCGTGTTTTTCCTGAGTTCGGCAAAGGCGGCGATCTCGTCCAACCGTTTGCGCAGCTCCCGGGACAGGGCGAGGAAATGGCCATGTCCCAAGGGGATGAAGCGGCTGGTGTTGGTCCGGGCCAGCTCGAGGAGGGTGCGCATGTCGAGAACCAGGGATTCGTTGAGTTTCAAGGTCCCGCTCATTTCAAACCAGTTGTTGCGTTCCTTTACCGTGAGCAGGAACTGGTTGAGCTCGGCGGGCGGGCTTACCGTAAGCCGTTCTCCTTCTGGCCATTCAATGATGACATCGTCCGGCAGGCTTTGCAGCTCAAGGAGGAGTTGCAGGCATTCCTCCGGGTCCTGCAGCAGCCATTCCCGCTCAAGATCAGAGCCCTTGGTCAGCATGGGGCAGGATTCCTCGACAAACCGGGCGTTTTTTTCTTCCAGCTCCAGGTCGCGCTTTGTCTGGGTGCGTTTGCCGTTGCTGTGGGCGATGATGGTTTTGGGGCCTTCCCCCGGCCTCTGGTATGGCCCGTCGGGCTGGAGCGGTCTGACGAGCATGGCCAGCCTGAACCCCGCCCCGTAAGGCAGCAGCTGCATGTGGATGCGCGAATCCGGCTGTACCTCGGCAATGCCCACGGATCTTCCTTCGATGGTCGAGTGCACGGTCATGAAGGAGGAGATGTTGCCCAGGGTGGCAAAAAGTTCGTCCTTGCCGCCAAGGGGGACGCTCAAGCCATTGGGGCCGATAACCTGGGCCACCCGCCGATGGTCCCCGGAGATGGGAAAAATCCTGAAACGGGCCGGGGTTTCCCGGAAAACTATTGCTTCCGTGCTGTCGGGCCATGGAGAAAACTGGATCAGCAGTGAGTCCCCCTGCTGGTCAACCCGCAACTCCGGTTCGCCTTGCAGGATCTCAACCGGGGTTTTTGGCGAGTCGGCAAGGAAAACATAGGGGTGCCCGATGAGGGCCAGCAGGGCATGGGGCATGGCAAAGCGGAAAAAGACGCCCCGGCTGTCTTTTTTCTCCGCGATGGTTTCACACGCCAGGAGATCCTGAGGGCTTAAAAAAGAGGGCTTGTTTTTGCGAAACAGTTTTCTTAAGGCCACGGATCTGCCCTTGGTCCATTGACCACGGGCGGTGAGATTCTGAATTTTTGGCGCCAGGGAGATGACCCCGTCCTGATGGCGGTAATCAATCATCCAGGCCAGTCGTGAGGTGGTCTCCGACTTGGGCGGGCTCAGGGGTGGGGCCGAGCTGAAGCTGAGGGCGCGCAGGGCGCGTTGCCATTGTTCCTCCGGGGTAATTGTGGTTACAAGGGAGCAGGCCTCGGTCAGCTCGGGCGTGATGGCCGCAGAAGCCGATCTTTCTCCGGCCAGGCGCAGCAGGGAACCGTATTCACGGGCAAGCCACAGGTAGCCGTGGGCCGCGGCTTTTTTCTGGAAGGCCTTCAGGTGCGGCAGGCAGACCGGGCTGGGCTTTCCTTCGATCCAGTAGGTGACAAGGGCCAGGAAAAGCGTGGTGATGCTGTGCGGCCTGGGTAGCAGGCTGACCGCCGTGAGCCGGTCGCGGGCCGGATCAAGCCGGTTTTCCCTCGCTTCCACCAGGGCAAGGAGCAGGGTGTAGGCGGGGAGAAAGAGGTTGTGGGGTTGAATCTCCTCAATATCCTTGATAATGTCCCTGACCTGCTGGTGTGTGGTATAATCCCCGTTTTTGAGCAGGGCCATCAGGTAGAACAGTCCTTCAGCCCCGGTGAAATATGCCTGTTCGTTCTGGTTGGCCTTTCTGATCTTGGCGAGATCTTCTTCGTAGCAGTGAATGGCTGAAGTTGTTTCCCCGGCAAGAAACCGCTGCCAGCCCCGCACCCCCAGAGGCATCTCCTGTTGCCGGCTGCCGCTAAGCCAGGCGGAGGCTGCCCGGGTTTGTCCCCGGATGAGCAGATGGGAGGTGAGCAGATAGGAGAAGGGTTCGCGGTTTTTCGCGGGCAGGCTTTTAAGGAAGCGCTTGTCTTGCAGGTATTCCAGCGGCAGGGTGATTTCCGCCAAAAGGAGCAGGCCGCCCAGGAATATCTGGTGCAGGGCATAGAGCTGGACATGCAGGGGAAGCCCGGCAAACCATGGCGGGTCAAAAGGCTTGTTACAGAGAGTGACCAGTGGATTTTCCGGGAAACGGCCGGGAAACTCTTCCTGAAGTTCAAGAAGGCGGAGGAGATTGTGATTGCATCCTGTTTCATCCGCGGCCAGGAGGCTAAGACGAAGATCGCGCAGGGTGCGGCGCCACAGGCAGTCAGGTTCGGGATTCTCTTCCGGGGCCGGGGTTGGCCAGGTCTGTTTGATGGCGGCGGCCAGGGCTGGGAAATACGGCTGCCTCCGGGCATCGTGCGCCACGGTTTCAAGAATTTCCTCGCGGCAGGCGCAGCCATTTTCCAGAAGATTTTTTCCTGCAAGCTCGGTCAGGGCGGCCAGGAGATTCTCTTCCGTGGCCGTGGGCCAGGCCTGGCTGGCTGCCGGGGGGAACAGGCAGGAAACCAGGGCGGCTTCCCGGATCGGCTCTCCGGCCAGGGCGCAGGCTTGCAAGGCGAAACGGGGTTGGCGCGGCAAGGACTGGTATGCGGCCCAGGGGCCATGGTTTTTTTGCGGGATGCTCATTGGCAAGGCGTCTATCCTAAGCCCGGATGAAACTGTTGAGCTTGGCGACAAGGGCGTCCTCGGGCAAGGCCCCGACAACCTGATCGACAACCTGGCCGTTTTTAAGGAAAATAAGGGTTGGGACGCCCCGGATTCCGTATTGTCGGGCGGTGAGATGGTTTGTGCTGGTGTCGATCTTGGCGATGATCGCCCGACCGAAAAAAAACCGCGCCAGCTTGTCTATAACCGGAGCCAGCGTCCGGCAGGGGGTGCAGCCTGGCGAATACAAGTCGAGCATCAGCGGCAGGTCGGCCTCGCGGATCACCTGCGCAGCGTCCTGGTCGGTAAGCCGTCGTGGCACGACAGCCTTGTCATTTGAATGGCAAGAACGGCATAAGGAGCCGTAACGGAACAGTCTGGCAAGCGCTTTTATTCCGTAACGGCTCCCAAGTTCAACCGGCGTGGCGTGGCCGGCCATGGGCAGAGGGGTCTGGCATTTGCCGCAGCGCGGCTTATGGTGTTGTTTGCCGGCGGACATTTTATTCTTGGTCTTGCAGCTTGGGCATGCAACAATCAGGGTATTCATGGTATGATGCCGGTCAAGGGGAGATAAGGGATAATAAGGTCGCTGAGCATGAAAGTCCATTTTTTGGGGGTTGGCGAAGCCTGCGACCCGGAGCGGTTCAATACCTCGCTTCTGGTTTTAAGCGGGAGCAAAAATCATTATATCCTACTTGACTGCGGATTTACCACCCCCCATCGATATTTTGCTGATTGTTCCGATCCGGACCAGCTTGACGCTCTCTGGATCTCGCATTTTCACGGGGATCATTTTTTGGGGATTCCCCTGCTGCTCCTGCGTTTCTGGGAAATGGGGCGCACCAAACCCCTGCTGTTGGTCGGGCCGCCCGGCTTGCCGGAGAAGGTGGAAAAAGCCCTTGATCTGGCTTATCCTTCTTTTCTGGGGAAACTGCAGTATGCCTTGCAGTTTTCCCAGCTTGAGGATGGCGGCTCTTTGCAGGCAGCCGGATTTCTCTGGCAGGTGGCCGCCACGGAGCACTCGCAGCCCTGCCTTGCCCTCAGATTAACGGCTGGCGGGAAATCGGTATTCTATAGTGGGGATGGGCGGCCAACCCTGGCGACAGCCAATCTGGCAAAGGGATGCACGCTTGTGGTGCATGAGGCCTATCGGGTTGTCGGGCAGATCGCCAACCATGGCAGCCTTGCCGAGTGCCTGGTCCTGGCGCGGCAGGCAGGCTGTGAAAAGCTGGCAATCGTGCATGTCGCGCATTATGAGCGGGAGCGGGAAAAAGTGGAGATCCGGCGGCTCTTGCGGGAAAGCGGCTTGCCGGGGGTTTTTCTGCCGGAGCCGGGAGAGATGCTGAGTCTCTGATCGTATTCAACAATGGGGAGCCCGTGATGGAGCAGGATATAACTTTGGGGAAATATGGGGGCCAGGAGATGGCCGCTTGGCTGGTGATCGTTGTGCTTGTCACGCTTATCGTGAAAACCCTTTCCTTTATCTTTATTCCCCTGAGTGTCGCGATTCTCGTCTTTTTTGCCGTGGGGATACCCATGGAGTTTCTCCGGCGGTTCGGGGTTCCTGGTTGGCTCCGCATCCTGTTGGTTGTTTCTTTTATTCTCGATGGGCTGTACTGGGTTGGGGGGCTGTTGCAGGCGAACATTATGGAGTTTGTCGGACAGCTTCCTGTTTTTAAGCAGAAGCTGTCCGAGTATGCGGCCATTGAGCTGAACGCCTTTGGCATAACGGTGGAGCAGGGAAAGGAGATTTTGGATGCTTTTATCGGCACCATGGAAGGAAAGAAGATGGAGCCGCTGGGTTCATTTCTCCATGCTGCCGGAGGTTCTTTTTTTCATTTTATAGGGAATCTTGTCTGGGTGGTGCTGTTTCTGATCTTCATGCTGGCCGAACGGGATGGAATGGAAAACCGGTTGCAGAACGCCTTTGGTAAGCGCCGAGCCGGAAAAATTATCAGGGTCGGGGGAAGGATCAGCCAGTCGATTGAGGAGTATCTTGGCCTGAAAACTTTGATAAGCTTGCTTGCCGGAGTGCTTTCCGGCGTGGCCCTCTGGTTGTTTGGCGTTCAGTTCGCCCTGCTCTGGGGGGTTCTCGCCTTTTTGTTGAATTTTATTCCGAATATCGGGGCGCTCCTCGCCACAGTGCCTGCGGTGATTATGGCCCTGTTTCAGTCCGGCTCGCCGGGGTTCGCCCTGCTGGTGGCCAGCGTGCTCGTTGCCATTCACTTTGTGGTGGGAAATTATCTGGAACCAAAAATCATGGGGCGCGGTCTTAATCTTAGTCCGCTGGTGGTTCTCTTCGCCCTCATCTTTTGGGGCTGGATGTGGGGCGGGGTCGGCATGCTGCTGGCTGTGCCCATAACCGCAGCGGTCAATATCGCGCTGGAGGAATACGACCCGGAAATGCCACTGGTGAAGATGATCAGCGCGGAATAGTGGCGCTTTTTTGCGAAATGATTATTGTATTGAGCACCTGTCTCGCAACTTCAAATTTTTAGGGTAAGGAGAAATTATGTACAGCAGTGACAATGGCAGAACAATGGTTATCGACCAATCCCGCTCCCAGGCGGCAACCCTTTTCCTGGCCAAGGTCTTTAACTGGATGGCCATGGGGCTCGGTCTCACCGGGCTTACCGCCTTGCTGGTCGCCAGCACTCCGACCCTGCAGCAGGCCATCTTCGGCAACAAGATCCTGTTCTATGGCCTGATTTTCGGGGAACTTGGCATGGTGATCTATCTCTCCGCCCGGATCGAGCAGATGTCCGCCCGCACGGCGACCAATCTTTTTCTGGCCTATTCCGTTTTGAACGGGGCGACCATTTCCGCCATCCTCCTGCTCTATACAGGCGCCTCCGTCGCCACCACCTTTTTTGTCGCGGGCGGCATGTTCGTTTCCATGGCGGTCTACGGCACGGTGACCAAAAAAGATCTCACCAGCATGGGTTCCTTTCTGTTCATGGGGCTGGTGGGCATGATCATCGCCTCGGTGGTGAATATCTTCCTGGGCAGCTCCATGGTTTCCTGGATTGTTTCCGCCATCGGCGTGCTTGTTTTTACCGGTCTTACCGCCTATGACGTGCAGAAAATCACCCGGATCGGCTCAGGCGGGATCATGGAAAACGGCCAGGCCGCGATCCAGAAGGGCGCGATCATGGGGGCTTTGGCCCTGTATCTCGATTTTGTCAATCTGTTCCTCATGCTGCTCCGGTTCCTGGGAGACCGCCGTTAAAGCCTCTGCTTCGTAGATAGGAAAAAGCGATTGTCCGAGGCGACAATCGCTTTTTTTTTTCGATTTGACATCCCCAGGGTCTCAGGGTCTGCGTTACCTTGAGAGGCCCTTGCGTGTGGCGGCGGCTCGGTAAATACGGGGACATCGGTAAATACGGGGGTAAATACGGGGACATCCATGATAAGTAAAGTCAAGGGGAAAACGGAGGTTTCCCGTCAACCTCCCGGATATCATCCGGCGGCCTTGTTTGTTGCCCTTCTTCCAAGCCAATCTTTTTAAATCTCTTTTGTGGTCCG